>NZ_JBEYVX010000099.1:0-21263 GCF_040644195.1 Streptomyces sp. NPDC047014
TTCTGGCGTTGATTTTTGGCACGCTGTTGAGTTCTCAAGGAACGGACGCTTCCTTCGTACTCACCCTCGCGGGTTTTCCTCCGGGCTTTCGTTCTACTGTGTTGCTTTGTTCTTGCGTTTCCGACTCTATCAGACGTTTTCCGTGTCTGATTTCCTCGGTGCTTTCCAGGTCTTCGCTTTCGCGTTTCCCTTTCCGGCGGTCCCGACTCTATCAGTCCTTTTCCGTCTCCCTCACCACTCGCCGTGCATACCGAAAGGGCATACGGGAAAGCATGGGGATCGAGATGAGAACGAAGGAGGTGGGTCCCGTCCATCAGCCGTTCGCGAGATGTTCACACGGGGCTTCCTGGCGGGAGTGACGACAGTACAGGCCCCGGGGGTGCCCAAGCAAATCGAATCAGGCGTATGGTCTAGTCCACCGGTCTAGTCCACTAGTCTCCGTGCCGAAGGGCCAGCCCGGATCGGGACCTACATCGGGCGAACCCGAACATCTCGTGACTTATCCTTCGCAAGAGTACGCCGTCCACAACAGGCAGTGACGGCGACACATCAGAGCCCCACCCCTGGGAGGCCCCCATGACCAGCGTGACGTCCCCACTCGCCGGGCGTGCCATCGGACTCGCGGCAGTGCCCGATCCGGTGTTCTCCGGAGCGATGGTGGGACCGGGCACCGCTATCGACCCCGTACGCGAGCCTTCGGAGGCGGTGGCCCCCGTCGACGGTGTGGTCGTCTCCCTCCACCCGCACGCGTACGTGGTCGTCGACAGCGAGGGCCACGGTGTGCTCACGCACCTCGGAATCGACACGGTGCAGCTCAACGGCGAGGGCTTCGAGCTCCTGGTCAACAAGGGCGACACCGTGACCCGCGGCCAGGCCGTCATCCGCTGGAACCCCGCCGCGGTCGAGGCCGCCGGCAAGTCCCCGATCTGCCCCGTCGTGGCGCTCGAAGCCACCGCGGAGTCCCTGTCCGAGGTCGTCGAATCCGGTGACGTGAAGACCGACGACCTTCTTTTCGGCTGGCAGTGACGCTTTCGCCCCGCGGGGGCGAGTCGGACATCCACCGCGGCGGCCACGGCCGCCGCTCAATCGGAGACGGTGAAATGGAGACAACGCTGCGAGGCGTCGGCGTGAGCCACGGGGTGGCGATCGGCGAGGTGCGGCACATGGGCACGGCGGTCCTCGAACCGCCGGCCAGGCAGATCACCGCGGACGAGGCGGCGCGCGAACAGGGGCGCGCCCGTCAGGCCGTGAGTGCCGTGGCGGCGGACCTCATGGCGCGCGGCCAGCTGGCGGGCGGCGAGGCCCAGCACGTGCTGGAGGCCCAGGCGATGATCGCCGAGGACCCCGAGCTGATGGCGGACGTGGACCGGCGCATCGCCGTCGGCAGCACCGCCGAGCGCGGTGTGTACGACGCGTTCGCCGCCTACCGCGATCTGCTCGCGGGTGCGGGCGAGTACATGGCCGGGCGGGTGGCCGACCTGGACGACGTACGCAACCGCATCGTGGCGCGGCTGCTGGGCGTGCCGATGCCCGGCGTGCCCGACAGCGACGAGCCGTACGTACTGATCGCGCGGGACCTGGCTCCCGCCGACACGGCGCTGCTGGACCCGGCGCTGGTGCTCGGCTTCGTCACCGAGGAGGGCGGGCCGACCAGCCACAGCGCCATCCTCGCCCGCGCGCTCGGGGTGCCGGCGATCGTGGCCCTTCCGGGGGCCGGTGAGATCGCCGAGGGCACCGTGATCGCGGTGGACGGCAGCACGGGTGACCTGTTCGTGGAGCCGACGCCGGAGAAGCGGGCCGAGCTGACGGCCGCGGCCGCCGAGCGCAGGGCGGCGCTGGCCGCCTCCTCCGGTCCGGGCGCGACTTCCGACGGCCACAAGGTGCCGCTGCTGGCGAACGTCGGCGGTCCGGCGGACGTGCCGGCGGCCGTCGAGGCCGGGGCGGAGGGCGTGGGCCTCTTCCGTACCGAGTTCCTGTTCCTGGACGACAGCAAGAAGGCGCCGTCCGAGGAGAAGCAGGTCGAGTCCTACCGCAAGGTGCTCGAAGCCTTCCCCGAGGGGCGGGTCGTCGTCCGGGTGCTCGACGCCGGTGCCGACAAGCCGCTGGACTTCCTGACGCCGGCCGACGAGCCGAACCCGGCGCTCGGTGTGCGCGGGCTGCGTTCGCTCCTGGACCACCCGGAGGTGCTGCGTACGCAGCTCACCGCGCTGGCCAAGGCGGCGCAGGGCCTCCCGGTGTACCTGGAGGTCATGGCACCGATGGTCGCGGACCGGGCCGACGCCAGGGCGTTCGCCGACGCCTGCCGCGAGGCGGGGCTGAAGGCGAAGTTCGGCGCGATGGTGGAGATCCCCTCCGCGGCGCTGCGGGCGCGCTCGATCCTTCAGGAGGTCGAGTTCCTGTCTCTGGGCACGAACGACCTGGCCCAGTACGCCTTCGCGGCGGACCGGCAGGTCGGCGCCGTCTCCCGGCTCCAGGACCCGTGGCAGCCCGCGCTGCTGGACCTGATCGCCATGTCGGCCGAGGCCGCCAAGGCGGAGGGCAAGAGCTGCGGTGTCTGCGGTGAGGCGGCTGCCGACCCGCTGCTGGCCTGTGTGCTGACCGGTCTGGGTGTCACCTCCCTCTCGATGGGTGCGGCGTCGATTCCGTATGTGCGGGCGACGCTCGCCAAGCACACGCTGGCCCAGTGCGAGCGCGCCGCCGCGGCCGCCCGCGCGGCGGACAGTGCCGAGGAGGCCCGGGTCGCCGCGCAGGCGGTGCTGTCCGGCGAGTGACCACTCGCCGGTGTGGTTGAGGTGTGGTGCGGATCGAGGGGCCTTCGCCGGTGGCGGGGGCCCCTCGGCCCGTTCTGTCAGTGGTGCGGGCCGGGCTCGTCCACCTCGTAGCCCGGGCAGTACTCGACGCCCGGTTCGGGTGGGACGGGGTCACCGGTGTCCGCGTCCGTGCAGTAGGCGTTGAAGACGGCGGCCGCCGTCAGGACGGTGAGGCGGCCGCGGTCCAGGCGCCAGCCGTGGACCCGGTCCCCCTGTCCTTCTCTCGCGGTCCTGACCACGAGCCCGCCCGGTCCGCCGAGGGCGAGGCCCGCCGCGAGGACGGTGACGAAGTCGAGGCTCTGGCCCGGGTCGATACGGGGTGGGGCCTCGGCGTCCTCGGTGGTCTCGGCGTGGAGGACGGCGACGAGCTGTTCGTCCTCCGTCGGGACGCTGCACACGAAGTGGTGGTGCCCGGGGCCGGCGCCGGCCACGAGGCGCTTGAGGGTGTCGGCGGCCCGGTCGAAGGACGCGTGGCCGATGTCCTCCCCGCAGTCGGCGCAGCGGCCCACCCCGGCGAGGACGGCAGTGGCGTACTCCCAGGTGGCGCGGCGGACGGCCTCATCCGCGAGGAGCGGGACGAGCTCGTCGAGGGGCTGGCCGGTGTAGGGCATGACGGTCCCGCTGCCGGCCAGCTCCGCGGTGAAGCGGGTACGGGCCTCCGGGGTGTCCGGGTCCAGGCCGCTTTCCCCGCAGTACTCGGCGTACTCCTCGGGGTCGAAGAGCGCGACGGTGGTGTGGAGGCCCCGGGCCGCGAGGGAGCGGAGCAGGGCCTCGACGTCCTGGAGGTAGTCCGGGTAGTCGGAGGGGCGGTCGAAGGTGAAGCTGCGGTAGCCGCACATGGCCGCGAAGTCCGCCGGGTCGGCCAGGAGGCCGAGGGTGCCGGGGACCTCGCGGCGCAGCATGCGGCGCCGGTCAGCGGGTGCGGGGCGGTCCGGACGGTCTGGGATGTCCGGACGATCCTGGCCGTCCTGGCGATCCGGACGGTCCGGGCCGGGTGTGCTGGTCTGGTGGCTGCTGGTGTCGTTCCTGCGTGGCATGGCTCCCCCTGAATGTCGCAATCACTTGCTCACTCAGAGTAATCATCGCCACTGACAGTCACCCCCGGGCGCCCGCTCAGCCCCGGGTGCGGGCCAGTTCCTCGTAGAAACCGAGCAGGTCGATGTTGTCCACCGAGCCCGGGTTGACCGCCTTGGCCAGTGGTGTGCCCTGGAGGAGGCGCTTGACCGGGACCTCGATGCGCTTGCCCGTGAGCGTGTGCGGGATGGCCGGGACCTCGATGATCTCGTCGGGGACATGGCGCGGGGACAGCTCCTCGCGGATGGTCGCCTTGATCCGCGCGCGCAGGTCGTCGTCGAGGGTGGCCCCCGGGGCGAGGTGCACGAAGAGCGGCATCCAGTAGCCGCCGTTCGCCTCCTCCAGGCCGATGACCAGGGATTCCTTGATCTCGGGGAGGCGTTCGACGGCCTCGTAGATGTCGGCGGAGCCCATTCGGACGCCCTGGCGGTTGAGCGTGGAGTCGGAGCGGCCGTGGATGATCACCGAGCCGTGGTCGGTGATCGTGATCCAGTCCCCGTGCCGCCAGACGCCCGGGAACATCTCGAAGTAGCTGTCGCGGTAGCGGCTGCCGTCGGGGTCGTTCCAGAAGCGGATCGGCATGGACGGCATGGGGTTGGTGACGACCAGCTCGCCGACCTCCCCGACGACCGGCTTGCCGGACGGGTCCCAGGACTGGAGGTCCGTACCGAGGCAGGCGGCCTGGAGCTCACCGATGTGCACGGGGAGGGTGGGGACGGCGCCGGCGAAGCAGCTGCACACGTCGGTGCCGCCGCTGACGGAGGCGATCCACAGGTCCTCCGCGACCTCCTCGTGCAGCCAGCGGAAGCCGTCCGGCGGGAGCGGGGAGCCGGTGGTGGCGACGCACTTGACGGCGGAGAGGTCGAAGTCGCGGGAGGGGTGGACACCGGCCTTGCGGCAGGCCATGACGTAGGCGGCGGAGGTGCCGTAGACGGTGGCCCGGGTGCGCTCCGCGATGCGCCACTGGGCGCCGGTGTCGGGGTAGCCGGGGCTGCCGTCGTACAGGACGATCGTCGTGCCGGTGAGGAGGCCGGAGATGAGGAAGTTCCACATCATCCAGCCGGTGGAGGTGTACCAGAAGAACCGGTCGTCCGGGCCGAGGTCGCAGTGCAGCCCGATCTGCTTGAGGTGTTCGAGGAGGATGCCGCCCTGGGACTGGACGATGGCCTTGGGCAGGCCGGTCGTACCGGAGGAGTACAGCACCCACAGCGGGTGGTCGAAGGGGACCGGCTCGAAGACGGGCTCGGTGTCCGCGGCGGTGAGGGCCGACCAGTCGAGGGCGCCTTCGGGGGCGGGCGTACCGAGGAGCGGGATGTGGACGACGGCGCGCAGGGAGGGCAGCTCGGCGCGGAGTTCGGCGACGGTGTCGCGGCGGTCGTGCTCCTTGCCGCCGTAGCGGTAGCCGTCGACGGTGAAGAGGACGACGGGCTCGACCTGCTGGAAGCGGTCGAGGACGCTCCGCGCGCCGAAGTCGGGGGCGCAGGAGGTCCAGACCCCGCCGACGGCGGCGGTGGCGAGGAAGGCGATGGCGGCGTGCGGGATGTTGGGGAGGTAACCGCTGACGCGGTCGCCGGGGCGTACGCCGAGGGCGCGCAGCTCGGCGGCGAGTGAGCCGACCTGGCGGCGGAGCTCGGACCAGGTGACGGGGACCACCTCGTGGGTCTCGTCCACGTACAGCAGGGCCGCGTCGTCGGCGCGGGCCGTGTGCTCGGAGGCGCGCAGGGCGTGCTCGGCGTAGTTGAGGGTGGCGCCGGTGAACCAGCGGGCGCCGGGCATGGAGCGGTCGGCGAGGACGGACTCGTAGGGGGTGGTGAAGCGGACGGCGAACCAGTGGGCGACGGCTTCCCAGAAGGTGTCGAGCTCGTCGACGGACCAGCGGTGCAGGGCGGCGTAGCCGCCTTCGGCCGGGGCTCCGTAGCACATGGCGGCCCATGCCTGGAAGGTGGTGATCCGGGCCTGGGAGATCCGGTCGGGGCCGGGGGTCCAGAGGGGTTCCGGGTGGCCGGGGTGGCCGGGGTGGCCCGAGTGGCCGAGGTGGCCCGGCTGGGCCGGCTGCTCGGGCTGCTCCGGCTGCGTGGCTGAGGTCATGGGTCGGCTCCCGGTCAGGTCTGCGGCTCGCGCGTTATGTGCGTACGGTGCCGGCCGCGCGGGGGTGCGTGCGGCGGCTGACAGGGACGATGCCATGTGATCGACGGCTGCACCAGGTCCGACCTGGCCGGTGGGGTGGGGGTACCGGGGCGTGCTCCGGGTGAACGGCAGTTGAACGGCGCCCTCGGGGGTGGGCGGCGGTGGCAGGGTGATCGGCATGGACGGTCGTGAGCTGGTGCGTGCGGTGCGGGACCTCGGTCGGGACTTCGGTCGGGACATCGGTACGGAGCGGGGGCGGCGCACGTGGCTCGCGGCGTGGCGCCGCCGGCGCGCGGACGCGGCGGGGCTCCCGCGCCGGGGCGCGGAGCGGGCGCGCGTACCGGGTCTGCTGATCGGTACGGAGCCCAGGCCGGGCGGGGGCGTACTGCGCTTCGCTCGCGCGGAACTCCAGGTACGGGTCCTGACGGGCGGGGTGGTGTTCTGGGCCTGGGACGGCGCGGGCCCGACCCCGTCGTACGCGCTGACGGGCACCGGCCCGGAACCGGACCCGCGCGCGTCCCTGGAACCGGACACGGGGGGCGGCTGGCGGGTGGTGTCGGAACGCGTGACGGTGGCGGTCTCCCGCACGGGCGCGATGGAAATCCGCACCCCGGGCGGCACGGTCCTGCGACGGGAGTCCCCGCCGCGGTGGTGGGATGCGGTGGATCGCGCCGACGCCGAGGGGGGCGGGGCGGGTGAGACCGCGGGGGCGGATGCGGCAGCTGGGGCGCGGAGCACCGCTGGCGCGGGCGGAACGGCGGGGGCGCGTGGGTCCCGGGTCGATGCCGAGGCGGGCGGTACCGCCAGGGGCGGGGCGGCCGCCGGTATGGGAGCGGCCTTGACCGCCGAGAGCGGGCAGACCCCCGGCGCGGACGCGGCTGTGGGCACCGGGGCAGGGGGTGGCTCCGCCGGGGGTGGGATGGACGCCGGCGACGGTGTGGCTTCGGGCGCAGGAGGGCCGGGGGCTTCGGGTGGCGGGGCCACCTCCGGCGCGGGCATGCGCGGGCCCGCCGGGTACGGGACGGCCCATGGCCCGTCGGCACACGGAGGCTTGGGGGCGGGAACAGACCACCCCGCCTGGAGTGGGCCCGCCACCGGCGCAGGCACGGCCGGGACTTCCGAGGATGGGGCGGCCGACGGTTCGAAGGGGCCCGGAACTCCTGTGGCGGGGACAGGCGGGACCACTGAGGGCGAGGCAGCGACCGCCGGAAGCGGAACGGCTCACGGGACATGCGCGGTCGGAGACGCCGGGGCGGCACCTGGATCCGACAGGGAGGGGCCTGGCTCCGGGGCGGACGCCAGTGGCCGGGGCGCGGTGGCGCTCGGGAACGGCCTCGCGGACCCTGGGGCCCGCAGCGGGACGGACGGGACCGGGTGCGCCGGGTACGAGACAGGGGCCGGCGGAGCGGGAACAGTCGTGGGCGACGCTCTGTGTGGCGGCATGACTTCCCGCGAGGACAGCGCAAGGGGCCGGGAACCGGGGGTGGTGTCCCTCGGCATCGATGGAGGAGGGAGTACGCCCTCCGCGCCGGCGGCGCTGGCACCTGCGGAGTGCGAGGCCGGGGCGCCGCCCGGAGGCGTGGTGACGGACGGCAGGACCGTCGACTTGGCCGGAGCCGGGAACGGAAACACCGCCCCTGGGGGCGCGGTGGACAGCGGGGCAGCGGCTAGCCTCGGCGCCGGCCCGGCCGAGCCCGGGGTGGACGGGGCCGCACAGCCTGGGGCCCGCTTCGACGGTGCCGGGACCGGAGCGGGCGTCTGGGCCGACGCCGGTGGTACGGAAGCCGGAGGCGGAGCCGACTTCGGTCCGGCCTCGGCCGGGTCCGGGGTGAACGCAGCCGCCCAGCCTGGGCGCCTCTTCGACGGCGCCGAGACCGGAGCGGGCTCCGTTACGGGCACCTGGGCAGGAGCCGACTCCGTTGGTAAGAGGGACGGAGGCGGAGCCGACTTCGGTCCGGCCTCGGCCCAGCCCGGGGTGGACGGAGCCGCCCAGGCCGGGCCCCGCTTCGACCGTGCCGGGACCGGAGCGGGCTCCGGTACGGGCGCCTGGGCCGGAGGCGGCACCGGTGGTGCCGGGGCCGGAGCCGACTCCGGTGGTGCCGGGGCCGGAGCCGACTCCGGTGGTGCGGGGGCCGCAGGCGGAGTTGGCTTCGGTGCAGCCTCGGCCGGCCTCGGCACCGGGGCAGGCGCCCCGGCCGGAGGGGCCGAGGTCCGGGTGGACTCAGGCGCCGGGCCCGGAGCTGGCTTCGCCGGGACCGGGGCTGGGCCCGGCCGAGGCGGGGCGGGGGCCGGGCCCGGAGCTGGCTTCGGCGGAAGCGGGAGCGGGACCGGGAGCGCGACCGGAACCGGCCGAGGCGGGACCGGCGCCGAACCCGGCCGAGGCGGGGCGGGAGCCCGCGTCGCCGCTTCCGCCACGCCGCCCGGCGGGGTCGGTGTCGGCCCCGCCCCCCGGTGGCTGGTGCGGAGTGAGGTCGGGGCCGATGCGCGGTTCTTCGGGCTCGGGGGCAGGGCCGGCGGGCCCCGGTTGCGGGACGGCGCGTACCGGCTCTGGAACACCGACCCCAAGGGGGCCTTCGGGCCCGGCGACGATCCGCTGTATCTGACCATGCCCGTCCAGCTGGTCGTCGCCGACGCCGGTACGCACCTCGTCTTCCACGACAACACCTGGGACGGCCGCGTCATCCTGCGCGAGGGCGAGGAGGGCGGCGGCTCCGGCCAGGACCGGCCCGGGTCCAGTGAACTCCGTATGGAGGGCGGCCCGTTGCGGTGCTGGGTGTTCGTGGGGACCCCCGCGCGCGTGCTGCAGGGCTGGGCGGCGCTCACCGGTGCGCCGGCCGTGCCGCCGGAGTGGGCGCTGGGCTATCAGCACGCCCGGTGGGGGTTCGGGAGCGCGGAGGAGGTGCGGCGCGTGGTCGCCGGGTACGTGTCGCGGGGGATCGCGCTGTCCGCCGTACACCTCGACATCGACCACTTCGACGCGCACCGCGTGTTCACCGTGGACGAGGAGAAGTTTCCCGATCTGCCGCAGCTGGCAGGCGAGTTGAGGGAGCAGGGCGTACGGCTCGTGTCGATCGTGGACCCGGCCGTGAAGACCGGCGACGCGCTGCACGCCGCCGGGCTCGGTGTCGGGGCGGGCGGGGCCTTTGTACGGGACGCGCAGGGGCGGGAGGTGCGCGGGGAGGTCTGGCCGGGCGAGTGCGCGTACCCGGATTTCACGGATCCGGCGGTGCGGGAGTGGTGGGGCGGGCTGTACGAGGAGCGACTCGGGCAGGGCTTCGCCGGCTTCTGGCACGACATGAACGAGCCGGTGTCCTTCACGGCGTTCGGGGACAACACGCTGCCGCGGTCGGCGCGCCACGCGATGGACGGCGCGGGCGGCGACCACCGCGAGGCGCACAACGTGTACGCGCTCGCGATGGCGCGCGCCGGCTGGGAGGGCCTGACGCGGCTGCGGCCGGCGGACCGGCCGTTCCTGTTCTCCAGGTCGGGCTGGGCGGGCATGCAGCGCTACGGGGGCACCTGGTCGGGGGATGTGGAGAGCAGCTGGGAGGGGCTGCGGGCGTCGCTGGCGCTGGTGCTGGGGATGGGGCTGTGCGGGGTGCCGTACTCGGGGCCGGACGTGGGCGGCTTCGGGGGCTCGCCGTCGCCGGAGCTGTATGTGCGGTGGCTGGAACTGGGCTCCTTCCTCCCGCTGTTCCGTACGCACTCGGCGATCTGGGCGGGGCGGCGGGAGCCGTGGGAGTTCGGGGCGGAGGCGGAGACCCGTGCACGGGCGGTACTGGCCGAACGGGAGCGGCTGCGCCCGTACTTCGTGTCCCTCGCGCATCTGGCACGGCGTACGGGCGCCCCGTACGTACGGCCGGTGTGGTGGGGCTCGCCGGAGGACCGGCGGCTGCGGGACTGCGAGGACGCGTTCCTGCTGGGCGACGCGCTGCTGGTGGCGCCGGTGCTGGAGCACGGGGCGGACCGGCGTGCGGTACGCCTGCCCCGCGGCCGGTGGTACGACACGGCGACCGGGGCGGCGTACGAGGGCCCGGGCCAGATCCTCCTGGACGCCCCCCTGGGCCGCACCCCGGTCCTGGCCCGCGCGGGCGCGATCCTCCCGATCCGCACCACGCCGGATGCCCCGGTCACCCTGGAGGCATGGGCCCCGGCGCGCGGCGCCACGGGCGGCGGCCTGATCATCCACGACCCGGACCCGGGACCCGGCACGCCGGCGGCGGAGCGGTACACGGTGCGGTGGGCCGGGGACGCGGTGGCGGTGGAGGCCGAGGGGGGCGGGGTTGTGGAGGGGGCGGTGATCCGAGGGGTGTAGGCGCGGTCCCCGGCGCCGACGGACCGGTACAGGCAGCTGACCGCTCAGCGAGGATCCGGGCGGGCCGCGAGCCGACCCACGGGTGGACGCTGGTCCGGGGGCGTTGTTTCCGGCGCAGGATCGCTCCTCGCGCCGACGGGCCCGTGCGATCGGCCGACCGCTCAGCGACGCAACCACGCCCCCTGACGGAGCGGTCGGAGGCAGCCGGGTAGTCCGCCGCACCGCAGAGCTGTCTGCCCGGGCAGCCCGGCTCAGCGGAATGCCTCGGACTGGCGCACAGCGAAGAGTCCTAGAAGAACTCCGCCTGATCAGCCATCTCTTCCTCTTCGTCCCCCACCCTCGTCGGCACCATTTACGTCGAGAGGGGCGCAACCACTATTCGGTATCGTCTCCCCTGACCAGGGGGACTGAAGTACGGTCATACCTGTCCATCACACTCTTGGTCGCCACCTGGGCTGGTTCTGTCCGCTCAGCGCTGCCCTGGTCACCCATGCGAGTTCCATGCCTTACGAGCCGGATGCCGACTGGCAGTACGACGTCCCCACCAGCGGCAGCAAGCGGCTCCCACCTGACTCCGGGTATGCCGAGGCCCTCCGGAACCAGGGGTACGGGTTCGAGGTCGCCGTTGCCGACCTCATCGACAACTCCCTTGATGCGGGGGCTAGTCACATCGTCATCCACTTCCTCCGCGATGACGACCGGCTCCTCAACCTGCTCATCGTCGACAACGGTCGAGGTATGAACGACCCCGGTCTTGATGCTGCCATGACCGTCGGCCGCCGCCGCGCATATGGCAGTAACGCCCTTGGTATGTACGGAACCGGTCTCAAGGCAGCGTCGCTCTCGCACGCCGACGCGCTCACCCTCGTCAGCAAGACCAAGACCAGCCGCGCTGCGGGACGCCAGCTGACCTCCTCGTCCCTCGCCGACGACTACCGCTGCGACACCGTCACCCCCGACTACGCCCAGTCCCTCCTCGACCGTTACGACGGAATCATCGAGTGGCAGGGCACGGTCGTGCGGTGGGACCGGGTCAGGACCTTCGAGACCGTGGAGGTCAGTCAGACCGACCGCTTCCTCTCTGAAGCTGTCCAGAGGCTGGAAACCCACCTCGGCCTCTATCTCCACCGGTTTCTGGGAAGCGGCAGTGTCCGAATCGACATCGCTGTAGAGAACGTGCACACCCGGGAACTCCTCGACAGCGTTGAGGTCGAACCGCTCGACCCTTTCAACTACAAGGTTCCGGGCAAGGCTGGCTATCCTCGTACGTTCACCGCACCGGTCGAAGGCGTCGGGGACGTGAAGTTGACAGCCCATATCTGGCCGCCCAAGTCCCCTCGCGCGGAATACAAGCTCATCGGCCCTTTGGCTGACCGTCAGGGCTTTTACTTCTACCGTAACGACCGTCTGGTCCAGGCCGGTGGTTGGAACGGCCAACGGGGCGCGTCAGAGGGGCATCTCAACCTCGCCCGTATCGCTGTCGATCTCCCCTCACGGCCGAATCAAGTCTTCAGTCTCACCGTGAAGAAGGAAGGCATCAACGCAACGCAGGCATTCGCCCGCGGAGTCGAGAAGGCCGTGGACGCGAGGGGCCGCACGTTCCGCAACTTCCTCGAAGACGCGGAAGCCGTGTACCGCGAGGGGGCCTCCCGCACCGAGATCAAGCGCAGGGCGGTCATTCCCCCCGGCAAGGGCCTCTCTCCGACGGTGAAGCGCGTCATTCAGGAGGAACTACCGGAGAAGTCGGGTGAGGACCCGATTATCTTTTCCTGGGTCTCGCTCCCCGAGGACCGCTTCTTCGAGCTTGACCGCGAGAACCGCGTGATCCTGCTCAACAAGAGCCACCGCGACATCTTCACCCTAGGCCAGCGCAGCGGCTCCAACGACGCTCCGGTAGCCAAGACCTTCCTCTATCTGTTGGTCGAGGAGTTGTTCGGGTTCACCCGCTGGGAGAAAAAGCGAAGCGACCAGCTCAACTACTGGAACGTGATCCTGCTCGCTGCCGTAGACGCCCAACGTGATCGTTTGAACCACTGAAGGACGGCCCCCTGTGACCGACGCACTGCTGGAAATCCATACCGCTGTCCTGGGTGGAATGACCCGCGGCCCGAAACCGTTCGCTTCCCGGGCAGAGGCCGAGGCGGAGGACTTTCCCTCCGTCGACCTCACGGACACCTCCTTCCGCCAGCGCCTATCCGACGAGGCGGATCCTCTCACCGCCCTTTGGGAGCGCAAGCTCACCTCATGGGACTTCGAGGAGCGGGCAGCCTGGGCCACTACGCCTGCTCGTACTCACGAACGCCGCGCGGAGATCTATAGCCGCCTCGGCTTCGAAGACAGCGTGCGCAAGGCTCTCACAAACGCCGCCGTGGTCTCCAGCAGCCCCGGACACACCACCATCACCGCGGACTTCACCCCCTGGTACACCAGGGAGCGCGCGGCGGCACGGGCTTTCTACTGGCCAGCCTACGAAAAGCGGCTGCGCGCCAAGGGCTGGAGCAGCGAGGCAATCTCTGGCCTAGACGAGGCAAGCCGGGCGGTTGTCGAGCGACTCACGGACCCCGAGCAAGTGGCGCGCCGGCAGGCGCGCGGCCTGGTTGTCGGCTATGTCCAGTCCGGCAAAACGGCCAATTTCACCGGTGTCACCGCCAAGGCCATCGACGCCGGCTACCGCCTGGTCATCATCCTCGGCGGCACCCTGAACCTGCTGCGCAAGCAGACCCAGCGCCGTCTCGATATGGAGCTCATCGGCCAGGAGAACATCCTGCGTGGGGCTGACCCCGAGGACCTCGATTCGCTGGTCGGAATCGACTACATCGGCGACGACGAGGAGTGGCCTAAGTTCGTCTCGCACGGCGGCCGCCCTTCCGCCCTCCACGCCTTCGACATCGAACGCCTCACCACCCGCGACCGGGACTATCAGAGCCTCCTTCAGGGCATTCGTGGCATCGAGTTCGAAAAGCGCGAGCGCGGCCTGCCGCTGTACGACCCGCGCAACCTCCATCACGCGGACGCTCGTGTCATGGTCGTCAAGAAGAACAAATCCGTCCTCGACAAGCTGATCAAGGACCTCAAGCAGATCCAGAGCCTCCTCGGTGAACTCCCGGCACTGATCATCGACGACGAGTCTGATCAGGCGTCGGTCAACACCACCGACCCGAGCAAATGGGCAGCAGACCGCCCCAAGCGGACGGCCATCAACTCCCGCATCGCCCAGTTGCTGTCGCTGCTCCCGCGTTCCCAGTACATCGGATACACCGCGACCCCGTTTGCCAACGTCTTCATCGACCCGAGCGATAGCGAGGACATCTTCCCCAAAGACTTCCTGATCTCGCTCCCGCGTCCCGAGGGCTATATGGGCGTCCAGGAATTCCACGACCTGGACTCCCCCACCCCACAGGGCGAGCGTACATACGCCAACTCACGCGCCAAGGCCCACGTCCGTGGCATCTACTCGCAGGATGAGATCGACGACGGGTCCATGCAGGCAGCCATGGACACGTTCGTCCTCACAGGCGCGATGAAGCTCTACCGCGCGGCTCGCGGAGTCCCCGAAGGCCCGTATCGACACCACACCATGTTGGTCCATGAATCCGTGCGCAAGGATGACCACGCTGAGCTCTCTCGGCGCCTGAACACCATGTGGCTGCAATCCGGCTACACCACGAGCTCTCATGGGCACGAGCGCCTGGCCGCCCTCTTCCAGCACGATGTCCTTCCGGTCACCCGTGCCCGCGCCGCCGACCTGCCGGCTCCATCCTCCTATGACGACCTCCGCCCCTACGTGATCCAGGCATGCAGCCTGATCCGCAAGGGTGGCAATCCCGTCGTCATCGTGAACGGCGACAGCGACAAGTTCTTCGACCAGCTCGACCTCGACTTCGACCGTCAGCCTCACGTCTGGAAGATTCTCGTCGGCGGCACCAAGCTCTCTCGCGGCTTCACCGTCGAGGGCCTGACGGTCACCTACTACCGCCGCACCACCCAGCAGGCCGACACCCTCATGCAAATGGGCCGCTGGTTCGGATTCCGCCCCGGATACCAGGACCTCGTCCGCCTCTACATCAGCCGCGCGGAGAAGCTGACGAAGGCGAGCAAGTCCACGGTAGATCTCTACGAGGCATTCGAGGCCATCTGCCTCGATGAGGAGACCTTCCGCGACCAGCTCGCCCAGTACGCCGAGCTTGGCGAAGATGGCCAGCCACTCGTCACTCCACAGCAGATCCCGCCGCTCGTCTCCCAACACCTGCCCTGGCTCAAGCCCAGCAGCCGGACGAAGATGTACAACGCCCAGATCGAGGAGATTGCCAGGCCGGGGCAGATCATCGAGCCCACGGCTCACCCAACGAACCAGATCGATCTGGCCCATAACACCGAGCTGTGGCTTCCGCTGCTCCGGGGCCTTTCACCAACGCCGGTGACCTTCACAACCTTCGACGAGCCCCGGGACAAGACTCACCGCCTCACCGCGCTGACGACAACGGTCTCTCATACCGACCTCATGCAGGTTCTCGAGAACCTTCGTTGGTGGAATGCCACCCCCTTCCTGCCCCATCTGCGCTTCCTCCGCGAGGTCACCAAGAACTCCCACCTTATCGACGACTGGTTGTTGATCACCCCTCACTACCTGGACGCCCACCGCGGCACGTCAGCGAGTGTGCGCGGCTCAGTTCCGTTGGCCCTCTCAAAGCGCAAGCGCCGTCGCGTCCAGATCTTCGGATACATCAGCGACGCGAAGCACCGTGATGCGGCCCGACGCATCGCCCGCGCCCTACCGCCGACCTCAGACCCGGTGACGGAGGAGTTCTCGCGAGAACGACGCGGAGCGATCCTCCTCTATCCCGTCATCGAGGAAGAACCGTCGGCGGTCGTGCGGAACGGGGAAGTGGCGCCCGGGCACGTCGCCATGGTCTTCTCGCTCGTGGCGCCGGCATCCACAGTGGGAGCTGGACGAGCCCCCATCACTTTCAGCCCCATTGACAAGAGCCGTTCCGACTCACCCATCGTTGACACGACCGCCTGACGCCGGGGCCGACGGCTCCGTGGCGGGGCATGGGGGCGTGACTCCACAGATGTGCGCGTGCCTGCCGCCGTGCCCCGTGATCCGTGATCCGGAAACCTGCCGCGGTGAACTCTTCCCTGGTGCTCACCTCGATGGTGCCGAGCTCCCGGAGACCGCCCCCTTGGGGACGTACACGGGAACGCCCAGCCTCCCAAAAAGGGTCCGGGCGTCGGCCGCTTGACGTCGACGGCTCGCGCACGCAGGGCCTCGATCACGCGGCAGCGAGGATCCGAGGAGCGGGTGCTGGGCGGTGAGGCGGCGGGTGGACGCGAGCGCGGCCGTTCTGGGTTCACCGAGGGCGGCGCTGTCGAAGCCGGTGTTTCCCCTCGCTGGGGTGCAGGTCCGTCCAGGCGGGGTGCTCAGCGAGGCATGCCTGGAGCTCCACCTTTACGAACTCCTCAAAGGCAGCCCATGCCGCCTCCATCGTGCAGGGCCCTGAGGTGCCGCCATGCCGGTCGAGTATCTGCTGGAACGCTGCGGCGCTGGACCTCCAGTGGATGGGCATGCCGACTGGTCAGGCACCCAGGCGGCCGGATCAGGAGTAAGCCCCCGCGAACCAGGAAGCCGCCGCCTGGGTGTGGAGGGGGAAGGCCAGGGGGGACGGGGTGTGGAGGAGGTGCCAGCCTGTGGTTTCTGGGGTGGGGTGGGAGGGGGGAAG
Source organism: Streptomyces sp. NPDC047014 (assembly GCF_040644195.1). Taxonomy (NCBI): domain Bacteria; kingdom Bacillati; phylum Actinomycetota; class Actinomycetes; order Kitasatosporales; family Streptomycetaceae; genus Streptomyces; species Streptomyces sp. NPDC047014. The sequence goes on from NZ_JBEYVX010000099.1 coordinate 16,047, forward strand.
GGTGTGGGACGGGCGGGGTGGGAGGAGGCCGAAGAGGAGGAGGTGGCCGGCGGGGGAGCTCAGGGCGTCGGCCAGGGTGACGTCCTCGGCCGGGGCGATGATGCCGGTCTCCTCGCGCAGTTCGCGGACGACCGCCTCGCGCCAGTCCTCGCCGAAGTCGATGAAGCCGCCGGGGAGGGCGATGCCGCCGAGGGCCGGTTCGATGGTGCGGGTGATGACCACCAGGCCCGTGCCCTCCGCGTCCTCGACCGGGAGGAGGGTGACCGCCACCGGGAGCGGGTTGCGGTAGGCGGTCGAGGCGCACGAGGGGCAGGTGCGGGGCCAGGTGGTGGTGTCGTAGGGGGCTCCGCAGGTGGAGCAGTGGGAGTCCCTCAGGTGTGCCGGCATGGCGTGATCGTATGCCAAGGGGGTGGCGAGCGGCCCCGGTTGGGGAGCTGTCGGTCCGGGGTGGGCGTGGGTAGCGTGCCCGCATGACATTCGGTTCGTACGAGGAGTTCTGGCCGTACTACGTCGCGATGCACTCCCGGGCCGCCACCCGCTGGGTGCACCTCACCGGCACGCTCACCGGGCTGGCGCTGGCCGGGTACGGGGTGGTGCGCGGCCGGCCGCGCTGGCTGGCGGCCCTGCCGCTGATCGGGTACGGGACGGCCTGGCCCGCGCACTTCCTGATCGAGGGGAACAACCCGGCGACCTTCGGGCATCCGGCCTGGTCCCTGCGCGGGGACGCGCGGATGATCCGGATGATGCTGGCCGGGCGGGACGCGGAGCTGGACGAGATCGCCCGGAAGTGGCTCGCCGAGAACGGGTGAGTCCGCCCTTCCCCCGTGGCACACTCCCCGAGAGAAGTGCTGATGGATCGTCAGATCTGGAGCTGGGGAGGGGCCTTGGAGTCGCAGCGCATTCCCGTCGTGAGCGGGTGGTTCAGCGAGTCGGCGGTCGGGGGCGGCGGTGAGGAGTTCCGGCTGCTCGGGACGCGGTGTTCCGGGTGCGGCGCCGTGTTCTTCCCGCGCGAGGACGCGTACTGCCGCAATCCGCGGTGCCCCGGGGGCGGGGAGCTCGTCGAGGTGCCGCTGTCGCGGCGGGGGCGGGTCTGGTCCTACACCGACGGGCGGTACCGGCCGCCCGCGCCGTACGTGTCCGACCCGGCCGTGCCCTGGGAGCCGTACACCCTGGTCGCCGTGGAGCTGGAGGCCGAGGGGATGGTGGTGCTGGGGCAGGCCGTGCCCGGGGTCACCGTGGCCGATCTGGCGGTCGGCATGGAGGTCGAGGTGGTCGGCGGGGTGCTCGACGAGGATCCCGCGACCGGAACGGCCCGCACCACCTGGCGGTTCCGCCCCCTCGGCGGTGCGCGGTGAGTGCCGATGTCGCGGTCCTCGGGGCCGGGATGCACCCCTGGGGCAAATGGGGCCGCAGCTTCGTCACGTACGGGCGGACCGCCGCGCGCGAGGCGCTGGCCGACGCCGGGGTCGGCTGGGCGGAGGTGGACTCGGTCGTCGGGGCCGACACCGTGCGCTCCGGGTACCCGGGATATGTCGCCGGGGCCACCTTCGCGCGCGCCCTGGGCTGGCAGGGGGCGCGGGTGACCAGCGTGTACGCGGCCTGCGCCTCCGGCGCCCAGGCGATCGCGGCGGCCCGGGCGCAGATCCTGGCCGGGCTGGCCGAGGTGGTGCTCGTGGTGGGCGCGGACGCGGCGCCGAAGGGGTTCTTCGCGCCCGCCGGGGGCGAGCGGCCGGACGATCCGGACTGGCTGCGCTTCCGCGTGCTGGGCGCCACGAACCCGGCGTACTTCGCGCTCTACGCCCGGCGCCGGATGGCCCTGCACGGGGACACCCTGGAGGACTTCGCGCGGGTCAAGGTGAAGAACGCGGCGGCCGGGCGGCTCAATCCGTACGCCCGCTACCGCACGGCGGTGACCGCCGAGGAGGTGGCCGCCTCCCCCGTGGTGGCGGATCCGCTGCGGCTGCTGGACATCTGCGCCACCTCCGACGGGGCCGCCGCGCTGGTGCTGACCAGCATGGATTTCGCGCGGGCCCGGGGCGTGGCCGACCCGGTGCGGATCCGGGCCGTGTCCACGGTGACGCCCACGTACCCGCGGACCGTGCTGGATCTGCCCGACATCGCCACCGACTCCACCACGGCGGTCACGGACCCGCCGGCCGGCGGCCCCGCGCGCGCCTCCTTCCGTACCGCCATCGCCCGCGCCGCCTACGAGGAGGCGGGGATCGGGCCGGAGGACCTCTCGCTCGCCGAGGTGTACGACCTGTCCACCGCGCTGGAGCTGGAGTGGTACGAGGACATCGGCCTGTGCGCCGAGGGCGAGGGGGCCGAGCTGCTGCGCGAGGGAGCGACCGCCCTCGGCGGCAGGATCCCCGTGAACACCAGCGGCGGGCTGGGCTCGTTCGGGGAGGCCGTTCCGGCGCAGGCCATCGCCCAGGTGTGCGAGCTGACCTGGCAGCTGCGCGGTACGGCCGGGGAGCGGCAGGTGCCCGGGGCACGTACCGGGATCAGCGCCAACCAGGGGCTGTTCGGGCACGGTTCGGCGGTGGTCGTGGTGCGCTGAGCGGTTCCCGCCGCCGGGACGCTTGACGGCCCCGTGCGGCGGGTTCACACTCGCTCCACGGTCCCGCGCCGCGACCGGGACCCCGGAACCCCCCGTGAGAGCTGCGGCCCGTACCCCAGTCGGCGGGGGTACGGGCCGCCTCCATGACGAGCCGCGCGGCGAAGGCCCCGACGAGAACCCCGGTGAGGGCCCCGGCGAAGGCCCCGGTGAGGGCCCCGGCGAAGGCCCCGGCGAAGGCCCCGGCCGGAGCCCCCGGTCAGGCCCCCGCGGACAGGCTGCGGCGCCGTTCGCGCGCCAGGGACATCGCGTGCTCCACGACCCCCACCAGCACGTCCTTCACGGACTCCCGGTCCCGCGCGTCGCACAGCAGCACCGGCACCCCGGGGTCGAGGTCCAGCGCCGTGCGTACGGTCACCACCGGGTGGCGGTCCGCGCCGTCGAAGCAGTTCACCGCCACCACGAACGGGATGCCGCGCCGCTCGAAGTAGTCGATGGCGGCGAAGCAGTCGGCGAGCCGGCGGGTGTCCGCGAGGACCACCGCGCCGAGCGAGCCCTGGGCCAGCTCGTCCCAGAGGAACCAGAACCGGTCCTGTCCGGGCGTGCCGAACAGGTACAGCACCAGGTCCTCGCGGAGCGTGATGCGCCCGAAGTCCATGGCCACGGTCGTGGTGCTCTTGCCCTCCACTCCCCCGGTGTCGTCGACGCCGACACCGGGTTCGGAGAGCCGTTCCTCGGTCCGCAGGGGTCTGATCTCGCTGACCGCGCTGACGAGGGTGGTCTTGCCCACCCCGAAGCCGCCCGCGACCAGGATCTTCAAGGTCAGCGGTTCGACAGGCGACACCGCGTGCATGGCACCGGTGCGGCTAAAGCGCCCGAAGGCCATCGATCACCTCACGCAGAATGGATTCATCGGGCAGTTCCGCCGGGGGTACCGGCCTGGTCACGTGGACCAGTTCCTCATCGGTCAGGTCACCGATGAGGACCCGGACGACCCCGACCGCGAGGTCGAGGTCGGCCGCGAGTTCGGCGACCGACTGGGGCCGCTCCCGGCACAGCCCGAGGATGTGGGCGTGTTCCGGGGAGAGGGTCATGTCCCAGACTGGATCGTCGGCCGCCGGTTCGGCGACGACGAGCGCGATCAGGTCCAGACGGTGCTGGCCCGCGTGGCTGGTGCGCCCGCGGGTCATGGCGTACGGGCGGACCACCGGGCCCGCCTCGTCGTCGAACCAGTGCGCGTGGTCGGGGTCGGGGGCGGAGAGGTCGGGGTCGGACGGGTCGAAGGGAAGGCCGGCCCGGAGGCCGGCGGGGTGATCCTGGCCTGATTCGCTCATGCCGTCCGTCTCACCCTCCGGCTGGCAGCCCGGTGCGTGGGGCGGTCGCCAGGTGGTCCCCCACGCGCTTGACCATGAGCGTCATCTCGTACGCGACCTGGCCCACGTCGGAGTCGGCGTCGGCGAGCACGGCGAGGCAACTGCCGTCGCCCGCGGCCATGACGAAGAGGAACGCCTCGTCGAGCTCGACCACCGTCTGGCGGACCCGGCCGGAGTCGAAGTGCCGGCCGACGCCCTTGGCGAGGCTGTGGAAGCCGGAGGCCACGGCGGCCAGGTGCTCGCTGTCCTCGCGGGTCAGGTCCTTGGAGCTGCCGGTGGGCAGGCCGTCGCCGGAGAGGACCACGGCCTTGCGGATGGAGCCGACCCGGTCGACGAGCTCGTCGAGGAGCCAGTTGAGCGGGCCGGAGCCGCGGCCCCTGGTGTCGTTGCCGGTCTGCGGTGCGGTCATCGACCGTCCCCTTCGTTCTCGTTCGCGGGACCGCCGGGGCTGGTGCCCGCCTCGGTCGCCGACTGCTGCTGTGCGTGCTGGTTGCGGCCCGCCGTCCAGCCACGCTGGAGTGCGGACATGCGCGTGCGTACGTCTTCCGCGTCGCGGTCGGCCCCCTGGTCAGCGGGGGCTTCGGCGGATGCGGAGGACGGGGACTGCTTGAGCTGGGGTGCCAGGCTGGCCTGGCGGATACGGCGCGGCAGCCCGCCGGTGCCCGGACCGGGCGACGGCTGCGCCTCCTCGGCCCCGGCCGCGCCGGCGGACCCGGTACGGCGGACCACCGACACCGGGCGGGGCTCCACCCGGCGGCCGTGGTCGGCGACCAGGGTCGGGGCGGGACGGCGGCGCGGCAGCGGCACGGCTCCCGCCGAGCGGGGGCCGTCGGGGCGCGGGGACTCGGGGTGCGAGGCGTCGAGCCGGACCGGCCCCGTCGGGGTGTGCGGCTCGCGGCCGCGGTCGCCGGGGCGGGAGCCGTTCCGTTCGGCGTTCCGTTCGGCGTGCCGCTCCCCGTGGGCGCGGTCCGCCGGGCGCAGGCCGAGCAGGGCGCTGCGGGGGGTGCCGTTCGGCGGGGTCTCGTCGTCGAGGGTGGCCATGGCCGGGCGGGCGCCGCCGGGGCGTCCCAGGGCCGCGGCGGGGTCCTCGTGCAGCACCGCGGGGTCGTCGAGGCCCTCCAGGCCGTGCCCGGCGAGCGGGGCCTCCAGCTCGACGGGGCCGCGCAGTTCGCCGGTGGGCAGCGGGCGGGAGCCTTCGGCCTGACGGCGCCGACCAGCGCGCAGACACCCGAGCCGATGACCAGGCTCCCCAGCAGGACCAGGGCCACGCCGACCAGGAACAGCCCG
>NZ_JBEYVX010000100.1:0-20974 GCF_040644195.1 Streptomyces sp. NPDC047014
ACCCGCCGGGACCGCAATTGGAGCTTTCCACAAGATGGAATTAAAGTTTCGCGATACAGAATGGAGAGCCCGGTCCCGCCGCGGACCGGACTCGCGGGCGCCTGCGCGCCCTGCTGACCGGCCACCGCCTCGGCCGCCGGGTGCTGCCCTTCGCCGTCCTCGCCGCGGTCGTACTGCCGCTCGCGATCGCCTTCCCGGGCGCCGGGCAGTGGCCCGCCGCGCTCGCCGTGGACCTGTCCGGGCCGCTGGAGCGGGCCGGTGACTGGATCATCGACCACCGCGACAACCACCCGCTCTTCCTCTACTTCTTCGGGCACATCAGCAACGCCGTGGTGGTCTCCGTGCGCGCGGTGTACCTCCTGCTGCTGGCCGCCGGCTGGGCCGGCGTCACCGTACTGGCCGGCCTGGTCGCGCTGCGCCTGGCCGGGCTGCGCCTCGCGCTGACCTGTGTGGCCGCGTTCGCCGCGTGCGGGCTGCTCGGCATGTGGGTGCCGACCATGCAGACCCTCGCCCTGATGGTGGTGGCCGTGGCCGCCTCCGTCCTGGTCGGCGGGCTGCTCGGGCTCCTCGCCGGGCTGTCCCCGCGGGCCGGGCGCGCGCTGCGCCCCGTACTGGACACCATGCAGGTGCTGCCCGCGTTCGCGTACCTGCTGCCGATGGTGATGGTGTTCGGCATCGGCGTGCCCGCCGCCGTGCTCGCCACCGTCGTGTACGCCGCCCCGCCCATGGCCCGGCTCACCGCGCTCGGGCTGCGCGAGGCCGACCCGGGCGTGCTGGAGGCCGCGACCTCGCTGGGCACCACCGGCCGACAGCGGCTGCTGACGGCCCGGCTGCCGCTGGCCCGCCGGCAGATCCTGCTGGGCGTCAACCAGGCCATCATGATGGCCCTGTCGATGGCCGTCATCGCCTCCGTGATCGGTGCGGGCGGCCTCGGCGACCGGGTCTACCAGGCCCTGGCCTCGGTGGACGTCGGCGCGGCCCTGGCCGCGGGCATCCCCATCGTGCTGCTCGCGGTGGCCCTGGACCGCACCGCCGACGCGGCGGGCGCCCGGCTGGGATCCGCCCCCGTGCCCGCCGAGGAGCAGCCCCTGCTGCGGCGGGTGTTCTGCGGCTGGTACGGCCGGCTGCTGACCGTGCTCGCGGCCGTCGCGGTCGCCGTCGTCGCCCGGATGGCGGGCCTCAGCATGTGGCCCGAGTCCTGGACCGTGCCGATCGCCGGCCCGGTCAACAGCGCGGTCGACTGGATGACCGACCACCTCTACTCCGGCGTGCCCTACATCGGCGGGACCGCCGACTGGGCCGCCCGCTTCACCGGCTGGGTGCTCGACCCGATGCGCTCCGGCCTCCAGGCGGCCCCGTGGTGGCTGCTGCTGCTCGTCGTCGGCGCGCTGGCGCTGCTCGTCGGCACCTGGCGTACCGCCTCCACCGCTGTACTCGCGCTCGCCGCGATCGGGGTGCTCGGGGTGTGGGACGCCTCCCTGGACACGCTGTCGCAGGTGCTGGCGGCCGTCGCGGTCACCCTGCTGCTGGGCTTCGCGGTGGGCGCCGCGGTGGCCCGCAGCGACCGTGCGCAGCGGCTGCTGCGGCCGGTGCTGGACGTGTGCCAGACCATGCCGCAGTTCGTGTACCTGATCCCGGTGGTCGCGCTGTTCGGCGTGGGCCGGGCGCCCGCCGCGGCGGCGGCCGTCGTGTACGCGCTGCCCGCGGTGGTGCGCATCACCGCCGACGGGCTGCGCGCGGTGAGCCCGGCGGCCATGGAGTCGGCGCGCTCCCTGGGCGCGACCGGCTCCCAGCAGCTGCGCCAGGTGCAGCTGCCGCTGGCGCGGAACGCGCTGCTGCTGGCCGTGAACCAGGCCGTGGTCCTGGTACTCGCCGTCGTCATCATCGGCGGTCTGGTGGGAGGCGGCGCGCTCGGCTACGACGTCGTGCTCGGCCTCGCCCAGGGCGACCTGGCCACCGGGCTGGTGGCCGGCGCCGCGATCGTCTGCCTCGGTCTGATGCTGGACCGGGTCACCCAGCCCGCCAAGGAGTCCTGACATGCCGAACACCCCGAACACCACCGCCGTACGGGGGCGCCGCGGACACCGGCGCCGGCTGGCCGGCGCGCTGGCCGCCGTCACCTCGCTCGCGGTGCTCACGGGCTGCGGTGCGGCCGACATGACCCGCCAGGCGTCCCCGTACGCCGCCGCGGAGGGCTCCCGTACGGTCACGCTGTCGGTGCAGTCCTGGGTGGGCGCGCAGGCGAACACCGCCGTCGCCGCCTATCTGCTGGAGCACGAGCTGGGCTACCGGGTGGACACCGTCCAGGTGGACGAGGTGCCCGCCTGGGACGCGCTCAGCCAGGGCCGGGTCGACGCGATCATGGAGGACTGGGGCCACCCGGAGCAGGAGCGGCGCTATGTGAAGGACAAGGGGACGATCACGCCGGGCGGCGAGCTGGGCGTGACCGGGCACATCGGCTGGTTCGTGCCGACGTACTTCGCCGAGGCTCACCCGGACGTCACCGACTGGAAGAACCTCAACAAGTACGCCGACCAGCTGGGCACCGCGGAGAGCCGCGGCAAGGGCCAGCTGATGGACGGCTCGCCCTCGTACGTGACCAACGACAAGGCGCTGGTGAAGAACCTGGGCCTGGACTACGAGGTCGTGTTCGCCGGCTCCGAGGCGGCGCAGATCACCCAGATCCGGCAGTTCGCGAAGGAGCGCAAGCCGTTCCTGACGTACTGGTACGAGCCGCAGTGGCTCTTCGAGCGGGTGCCGATGACGGAGGTGAAGCTGCCCGAGTACAAGGAGGGCTGCGACGCCGACGCGGAGAAGGTGGCCTGCGCCTATCCGCGCACCCCGCTGCAGAAGTTCCTGAACACGCGGTTCGCGGAATCGGGCGGGGACGCGGCCGAGTTCCTCAAGAAGTTCCGCTGGAACGTCGAGGAGCAGAACGAGGTGGCGTTGATGATCGCCGAGGAGAAGCTGCCCCCGCAGGAGGCAGCGAAGCGCTGGGTGGAGCGCAACGAGCAGGTCTGGAAGCAGTGGATGGCCTGACCGCGTCCGCGGTCACCTGTTCCTGTACGCCCCGTACAGGAACAGGCCGGCCGCCGCCCCGGCCGCGTACCAGAGCAGATCGGGCGTGTTGAAGGAGGACCCGAGCACCAGCCGGGCCAGGACGCTCCGCCGGGAGAGCTCCGCCGGTATGCCGCTGAGCTGGAGGAATTCGACGGCCCAGCTGACGGCGAGCGCGGCGGCGGCGGCCCGGGGCGGCGACAGCCGGGGCGCGGCGGCGACGACGAGTGCCATGAGCAGGACGGTGTACAGCGCGTCGCCGCCGTACTTGGGCACGCTCCCGGTGCCGGCGGCCCGCAGGGCCAGGCCCGCGGCCACGGTCGCGAGGGCGGCGGCGAGCGCGAGGATGCGGGTCCGGACGGTTTCGCGGGCGGCGGCGGGGAAGTCGGTGCTCATGGGCCCATGGTGCGGGATGCCGGCATCCGAACTCGGCGAACCTCCGCGAACCTCTGCGAATCCTCAAGTCCCTTGCCCCGCACGGAACCAGAACAGGAGCATGATCCTTATGACTGGGTTTCTGACACCGAATACGAAGCACAACTTCGTCGTCCTCATGCGGGACTCGGACACGGTCGGGGCGGCGCTGCGCCAGGCCCTCGCGCAGGCGTCGCCCGAGGAACGGCCGGGCCTGGAGCGGGCCGCGGCGCTCGTGGAGGCCACGGCGGCGGCCACCGAGGGCGCGCTGCGCGCCGGTTGGGTCCGCTCCAAGCTGGCCGGCGTCGGGTTCACCGGGGACATCGACTCGGTGGCGGCCGTGAAGGCGCTGCGCCGGGCGGAGCCGAGGCTGAGCCTGCTGGCGGCGGTGCAGCTGCAGAAGGACGCGGTGGCGCACCCCGAGTGAGGGTGCGGCCGGGGCCGGGGGCCGGGGTCAGGGCGCCTCAGGGGCGGGCCGCGAGGCCGTCCAGCGTGAGGTCGAGCAGGCGCTCCGCCCTCGGCCGGTGCTCCGCGGCCGCCGAGGTGAGGGCGATGCCTTCGAGGGCGGCGACGATATCGGCGGGCGGGACGTCGGTACGGATGGTCCCGGCGGCCGCGCACGCGTCCATGAGCGAGGTGACCGCCTCCTGGACCAGCTCGCGGCTGCGCCCGTACGGGTTGCCGCCCGTCGCGGCGATGGCGCGCAGGGCGTCGATCATGCCGTACTTGGCGGTCACGTAGTCCAGGAAGAGCCGGCTCCAGGCGCGCAGGGCCTCGTCCGGCGTGTGCCGTGCGAGCAGGGCGGGAGCCGCCTCGCACAGCTGGGCCAGCTCGTTGCGGTAGACCGCCTCGACCAGGGCCTCGCGGGTGGGGAAGTTGCGGTACAGCGTCGCGCTGCCGACGCCCGCCTCCTTGGCGATGCGCTCCATCTGTACGTCCAGCCCCTGCGTGGTGAACACGCGTACGGCGGCGGTGAGGATCTTCTCCCGGTTGCGCCGTGCGTCGGCCCGCAGCGGCCGGGGTGCTCCGTCGGTCATCGGTGTGCGCCGAACCCTCTCGTGATCTTTCTCGTGGTCCTTCCGGATTGCCAAACGGGGACTCCCCCACTTAGCGTGAAACAAGTGGGGGCTTCCCCGTTTTCACTGTAGGCCACGGAGAGGTGGTTCCCATGCCGGACTTCGAGGGCAAGGACATCGCGGGCAGGGGCAGCGCGGGCAACGGCATCGAGGGCAAGGTCGTCGCGATCACGGGCGCCGGCAGCGGCATCGGCGCGGCGACGGCCGCCCACCTCGCCGCGCGGGGCGCCCTCCTCGTGCTCGGCGGCCGGAGCGAGGAGCGGCTGCGGGCGGTGGCCGACGCCATCACCGCCGAGGGCGGCACGGCGACGGCCGTCCGCGTCGACGTGACACGCCGCGAGGACCTGCGCCGACTGACGGATGCGGCCGTGGCGGCGTACGGCCGGCTCGACGTCCTCGTCTCCAACGCGGGCACGATGGCCGTCTCCCCCTTCGACGAGCTGCGCCAGGACGACTGGGACGCCATGGTCGCCACGCACATCACGGGCCTCCTCAACGGCATCGGCGCGGCCCTGCCGGTCTTCCGGCGCCAGCGCGCGGGCCACTTCGTCAACGTCGGCTCCACGGCCGCCCACACGGTCAGGTCCCCGCAGGGCGTGTACGCGGCCACGAAGGCGGCGGTCACGGTGCTCACGGAGGGCCTGCGCCAGGAATCGGGCCCGGACCTGCGCGTCACCCTCGTCTCCCCGGGTTTCACCCACACCGAGGGCATCGGCAAGGGGGCCACCCCGGAGGCAGCGGCGGCCCTCCTCCGCCGACGGGACGAAATCGCCATGCCCCCTTCGGCGGTGGCCTCGGCCATCGCCTACGCGATCGAGCAGCCGCCGGGGGTGGACGTGGGCGAGATCGTCGTACGCCCCACGGCCCAGACCTGACACCCCCGTTGCACTCCTTCCGGCCAACTCCGCGACCGGGGGCCGGTGCACGGGCGCGGACTTTCCGTCACCGTATGTGTTTAATCCTCGCCGATTCGGTAACAAGACGTAGTGACAGGCAGTCAGTACCCGACGAAAGGCAGGAAACATGAACCTCGTTACCGTGCTCATCCTCGTCGCGGTCCTCGCAGTCGTCGGCCTCCTGGTCGTCGCCCCCAGCGCGCCCGTGCACCGCAACCCCGTCCCGGGGCGCCGGCGTCGTCGGGTCGGCCACCGCCGCCCGACGGCTCCGCGGTCGACCGGGATCCCCGGACAGCGGGGTATCCAGCACCACGCTCGCTGAGGCGCGGCACCACGGAAGAGGCCGCTGCCGGCGCCCGTTTCGGGCGCCGGCAGCGGCCTTCGCGCGTCTGCGGTTACGTGGCTTGCGTGGATTGCGCGCTCACGCCCTCACGCGCCGAGCCGTGTCAGTACCAGCAAGGTGTCCACCAGGTCCTCCGCCGGCGCCCCCGTGGCCAGGCGCCGCAGCTGCTGGCCGAAGACCAGCGCCACCGCGACTCCCGCCAGCCGCTCGGGATCCGGCACCCCGAGCCGCGTGAGCACCCGCGCCGCCACCAGGTCGTACGCCGCGAAGCATTCGCCCGCGGCGGCGCGCAGCCGCTCGTCCCGACCGGCCTGGACGTAGAGCTCGAAGGGCGCGATGTGCCGGCTGTCGAAGTCGTTGCCGCCCGCGACCTGCGCCACCACCTCGGCCGCCTGCCCGATGTCGAACGCCTCGCCCGCGCACTCGTCGGCGAGCCCCGTGAAATGCCGGGTCTCCTCCGCGACGAACTGCAGCAGGCTCTCCCGCAGCAACTCGTGCTGCGTGGCGAAGTGATAGGTCACGGACCCGAGCGAAACGCCCGCCTCCTTGGCGATCCGCCGGTTGGTGACGGCGGCGATGCCGTCCTGCCCGATGATCCGCAATACGGCGTCGATGATGCTCTGGCGGGTGTCGGAGGCAGCGGGCATGTCGACATTCTGCCGTATCCCCCGGGCGGGCAGTGGACAGGGGACGGCCGGGGTCCATACTGTTCGTTCGAACGAACAGTATGGGCTTCGCCGCACGCACAGGAGACGTTGTGGACATATCCGGATCGAACGTTCTACTCACCGGCGCCACCGGCGGCATCGGTGCCGCCCTGGCCTCCCGTCTCGCCGCCGAAGGGGCCCGGCTCACCCTCACCGGCCGCCGGGAGGACGTGCTCAAGGCCACCGCCGAGGCCACCGGAGCCCGTACCGTCGCCGCCGATCTGGCCCTGCGCTCCGAGGTGGTGCGCCTCGCCGAGACCTGCGCCGACACCGACGTCCTCGTGGCCAACGCCGCCCTGCCCGCCAGCGGCGACCTCCTCGACTACAGCGAGGAGCAGCTCGACCGCGCCCTCGACGTCAACCTCCGCGCGCCCGTCCAGCTGACCCGGCTGCTCACGGAGCGCATGGTGGCCCGCGGGCGCGGTCACGTCGTGCTCATCGGCTCCATCTCCGGCAAGGCGGCCACCCGGTCCACCTCCCTCTACAACGCGACCAAGTTCGGGCTGCGCGGGTTCGCCCTCTCCCTGCGCCAGGAACTCCGGGGCACGGGCGTGGGGGTGTCCCTCGTCCAGCCCGGATTCGTGCGCGACGCGGGCATGTTCGCGGAGACGGGCGCCACCCCGCCGAGCGGCATCCGCACCGTCACCCCCGGGCAGGTGGCCGACGGTGTCGTACGGGCCGTCCGCCGCGACCGGTGCGAGATCAACGTCGCCCCGCTGGAGCTGCGGCTGCTGAGCGCCGTCGCGGGCCAGTTCCCCGGCTTCGCCGAACGCCTCCAGGCCCGCGCGAACCTGGACAACCCCGTCCACCAGATGGTCGAAGCCCAGCGCGCCCACCGCTGAGGCCCGCGCTGACGCCCGCCGCCGGTGACCCCCGGCCGTCGCCGCCCCCTCACCCCGCCCGCGGCCGGGACTGCCGTACGGCGTCGTGGGCGGCCAGGGCCGCGCGCAGCGTCAGGACATCGGCGCCCCGGGAGGCGTCCAGGCCGGTGATGTCGGTGGCCTTGCGCAGCCGGTAGTCGACCGTGTTCGGGTGGATCTGGAGCCGGGCCGCCGCCCGGCGCCGGTCCAGGCTGCACGCGAGGAACGCGCGCAGGGTGTCCAGCAGTTCGGGGCGCGCCTCCAGAGGCCCGAGCAGTGAGGCGAGGCCGTCGCGGGCCGGGCTCGGGCGGCTGAGCTGGTACTCCAGCAGCACGTCGTCCAGCAGGTACAGCCCGGGCCCGCGGCCGGCCGCCTCCGCCACCTCCCGTACCTCCACGGCCAGCCGGGCGGCCTCCGCGACGCCCTCCGGTGCGGCGGCGGCCGCCGCGGCCAGCACCTCGGCCCCGCACATCCGGCCGAGCTCCGCGACCAGCCGGCACAGCCATTCCCGGTCGGCGCGGCCGAATTCCGCGGGCGGGGTCTCGTACGGGATGAGCGCCAGGCCGCCGTCGCCGGACAGGACGGACAGCGGGACGCCCGTGGTGCGGCGCTGGAGTTCGTTGCGCAGCCGCCGGAGCTTGCGGCGGGCGGCCACCGAGTGGTTCACGCCGGGTACGAGCTCGTCCGGATGCGGCCCGATGCTCAGGCTCAGCACCAGGTAGCAGGGCGGGAGGCGGATGCCGGCGCGGTCGGCCGCGGCCTGCGGGCCGCCGCCTTCGAGGAGCCGGGACAGCAGCGACTGCAGGGCGACCTGCTCGTCGCTCAGCGCCATCTGCCGCTCCTGCACATAGCCGGACGCGACCTCGCAGCTGACCAGCCGGAGGTAGGCGAGCATCTGCCGCTGAACCAGGAGGACATCGTCCAGGTCGGCCGGTTCGGCCTCCGCGAAGACATGCGCCGCGCACACCTCCGCGCCGAGGTGGTAGGCGCCGACGACGGCCTCCAGCGGTACGCCCTCGTCGGCGCGCCGCGCCGAGGACTCGCGGATGGCGGCCTGATCGGCGGGGCCGGGCAGCTCGCCGGTGCGCAGGACGTCGGCGACGTTCCGTATGCCGAGGGCGACTTGGCGGGCGATGTCGCCGCGGAGGTGTTCGCCGGGCAGGGTCCCGTAGACGGGCAGCCGCTCGACGAGCCGGACCAGGACCGCACGCTCCAGCGGCCCGGCGGCGGCACGCAGGAGGGTGTGGACCGGTACGCCTCCGAACTGCGGCACCGAGTCGCGTTCCACGGCGTTGGACGCGGTCACAATTCACCTCACCAATTTCTGTAGTCCACCCCGGGGGCGTGCTCGCGCGACGCCCGCATGATGTTTCCGGGACATCTCCTACTGGTTGGTAACACGACCGGCCGGTGGATGACCAGAGGTGGCGGACCGAGGCCACGTCGTCCGTCCGACATCCCCACACCCTCACCGCACCGGAGCCTCGTACCCCGTCCCGTGTGCCGGTCCCCCACCCCCCACCCGCGAATCGAGGCATCATGCCCAAGGCAGGCGTTCGCCTGATCACCCTGGCCGTCACCACCGCGGCCGCCCTGACCGCCCTCCCGGCCGCCACGGCGACGGCGGCTCCCGCGCCCGTACCGGCGCCGGTGGCCGCGGCGGTCGCCGCCAAGGGCGCCGACCCCTTCTACGCGTACGGCGGCAGCGAGCCCCTGTCCTCCTTCGCCCCGGGCACGGTCCTGAAAACGCGGACGCTGCCCTACCACGTGGTCGGCATCCCCACCCCCCTCACCGCGGTCCAGCTGCTCTACCGCACCACCGACGCGCAGGGCCGCCCCTCCGCCAACGTGACCACGGTGGTGCGCAGTCCGGGCGGTGACGGCAGCAAGGCGGTGTCGTACCAGTCGTTCTACGATTCGCTGAACCCGGAGGACGGCCCCTCCCGGGCGATCGCGGGCGGCGTGACCCTCGGCGGGGTCATCCCGAACGTCGAGGCGATCCTGATCGCGCCGCTGCTCGCGCAGGGCTACGACCTGGTCATTCCGGACACCGAGGGCCAGCGGGCGAACTTCGCGGCGGGGCCGGAGTACGGGACGAACACGCTGGACTCGATCCGCGCCGCGACGAAGTCCTCCGGCACCCGGCTGAACTCCTCGACCCGCTTCGGGCTCATCGGGTACTCGGGCGGCGCCATCGCGACCAACTGGGCCGCTGTGCTGGCGCCTTCGTACGCGCCGGAGGTCAACAGCAAGCTGGTGGGCTACGCCGAGGGCGGGCTGCTCGTGAACCCGGCGCACAACCTGCGGTACGTGAACGGCTCGCTGGCCTGGTCGGGGGTCATCCCGATGGCCGTGATCGGCGTGTCCCGCTCCTACGACATCGACCTCAGGTCCTACCTCAACGACTACGGCCTCCAGGTGTACAAGAAGCTGGAGCACGGCTCGATCCTCAACGCCCTCGGGCAGTACCCGGGGCTGACCTGGAAGAAGATGGCCAAGCCGGAGTACGCCGACCCGAATTCCATCCCGGCGTTCGTGGAGGCGATGAACCGGCTCAACCTCGGCTCCGCCGCCACCCCGACCGTTCCCGGCTTCATCGCCCAGGGTGACGCGGGCGTCCTGGAGGGCACCTTCGGCAACCACGCGGGCATCGGCACCGGCGACGGCGTCATGGTCTCGGGGGACGTGCGCACGCTCGCCCGCCAGTACTGCGCGACGGGCACCTCCCCCGTCAAGTACAGCCAGTACGAGGTCCTCAGCCATTTCAGCGCCACGGCCGCCTGGGCCCCCACGGCCCTGACCTGGCTGAACGACCGCTTCGCGGCCCGCCCGGCCCCCTCGGACTGCGGCCGCATCCCGGCCGGCAACTCCCTGGCCCCGGAACGCCCCGCACCCCGCTCCTGACCCGGTCCGGCCGACGGGGTCACCACCTCGTCGGCCGGGGCACGGCCAGGGATCAGTGGGGGATGGTGTCGATGAGTTCGCGGGCGCCCTGGCGGAGGAGGGTGACCGCTACCGAGGTGCCCAGGGTGGCCGGGTCCAGGCGGCCCGCCCACTCGTGGGCGTTCAGGGCGACCTTGCCGTCCGGGGTGAACACCGACGCCCGCAGGGACAGGTCGCCGCCGCGCTCGGCGCGCGCGTAACCGGCGATCGGGCTGTTGCAATGGGCCTGGAGGACATGCAGCAGCGTGCGCTCCGCCAGCATCTCGCGGTGGGTGTCCGGGTGGCCGAGGCCGCTCACGGTGTCGATGAGCGCGGTGTCCTGCTCCCGGCACTGGAGCGCGAGTACACCCGCGCCCAACGGTGGCATGAGCACGTCCACCGGGACGACCTGCGCGATGACGTCCGCGCGCCCGATCCGGTGCAGTCCGGCGACGGCCAGCAGCAGGGCGTCGGCCTCGCCGCGCTCCAGCTTGGCCAGCCGGCTGTTGGCGTTCCCTCGGATCGGTACGCACGTCAGGTGCGGGTACGCCGCCGCCAGCTGGGCGATCCGCCGCACGGAGGAGGTACCCACCCGGGTGCCGGGCGGCAGCCGGTCCAGGGTCAGCCCGGCCGGGTGTACGAGCGCGTCGCGCAGGTCGTCGCGCTCCAGGAACGCCGCGAAGACGGTCCCCGCCGGCAGCGGCCGGTCGGACGGTACGTCCTTGACGCAGTGCACGGCGAGATCGGCCTCGCCGGCCAGGATCGCCGCGTCCACCTCCTTGGTGAACGCCCCCTTGCCGTCGACCTGCCCGAGGTCCCCCATCCACTTGTCGCCGGTGGTCTTCACCGGCAGGACGGTGGTGGCGATCCCCGGGTGCAGCAGGGCCAGTTCGGCGCGTACGCGCTCCACCTGGGCGAGGGCCATGGGCGAGTCGCGGGAGACGATACGGATGAGTTCGGCGGGCACGGGGGCACGATACGCCCCTGGGCGCAGCCCATCCGCCGTATCACCCGCCCGAGCGTTGTCGTACCTGTGTGCCAGAGTCCGCACATGCCCGAGAACACGAAGAACACCCAGGTCACAGCCCCCATGGTGGAGACCGCCGCCCTGACCCTGGACGAGGACGAGCGCACCCAACTGACCGAGCACGTACGCCAGGTACTCGTCGCCGGCTACGCCTCCCGCGAGGAACTGGCCGAGCTGGCCGAGGAGTACCTGATCAGCGGCGACCGCCGCCCCGTCTCCGCCGAGCAGGCGGAGGCCCTGGTCGAGCGGCTGTGGCGCGAACGGCTCGCCGAACAGGCCGGCTGGGAGGGCGAGACCGACCCCGAGCGCGTGTCCCGCGCCTTCGCCGCACTGGACCGGGCGGGCATCACCGCCCGCGAGGACTTCACCTGCTGCCGCAGCTGCGGCTACGCGGAGATCGGCGGCGAGGCGGACCCCGATGCCCGCGGCTTCGTCTACTTCCACACGCAGTGCACCGACTCCGCCGCCGCAGGCTACGGACTCACCCTCTACTACGGCGGCTTCGACGACTCCCCCGCGACCACCACGGCCGTCGGCCACGAGGTCGTGGCCGCCCTGGCCGCCACCGGCCTGTCCGCCGACTGGAACGGCGACCCGGGCCAGTCGATCACCGTCACCGCACTGGACTGGCGCCGGCGCCTCGCCGCCCGGGCGTGACCGGCCGGACCCCCACTGTCAGAGGCAGTTGTGACACTGGGGCCATGACGACCGACGCCGACACCGAACCCGACGCGGAGCCCGGCACCGAGCCGGGATCCGAGCCCGGCTCCGAGCCGGGATCCGAGCCCGGATCCGACAGCGCCTCCGACGGCCGCGTGGACCCGCGGGACCTGCTGCTGCGGACCGACTGGAACACCGTGGCGCACTGCTGCCCCGATGTGGCGCCCGAAACGCCCGTGATCCTGCTGGAGTTGCTGGACGAGGACCCCCGCGTCCAGGGGTACGCCCTGCGGAACCTGGCCGAAACCCTCATCCGCGGGGACGTCTTCCACACGGCCACCGCCCCCGCCGCCCACTATGTGGCCGCGATCCTCGGAGACCCCCGGACCCTCACCGAGGTCACCGACCGGGTCCCGTGGGAGGAGGTGAAGCACGGCCCGCGCACCCCGTTCGAGCTGCGGGTGGGCCTGCTGACCTGGCTCGGGGACGCCACGGTGGAGGCCCTGCGCCAGCGGTCCCGCCCGTACGGGGACGAGGAGGACCTGGAGGCGTTCCTCGCCCTCGCCCCCGAGTTCTACGAGGCCACGCGCCCCCTCCTCACCACCGGCTCCCCGGAGACCCGCGAGGCGGCCCTCGGCGTGATCCTGCCGCTGCTGCGCCTGCCCGCGCTCGCGGACCGCCGGGCCCCGCTGCGCGACGCCGTCCTGACCACGGCCTTCGCCGACGGGCCCCTCCGGCTGCGCGCGATTGACACCCTGCACTCCTGGGGCGAGGACATATCCGCCCTCCTCTGACGCAACGGCCGGGCTCCCCGCTACCGTCTTGGTTACCGGACGGTAAGAAGGGGGATGGTTCGCGATGACGGGTTCTTCCGGCTCCACGGTTCCTTCGGCTCGCGCGGTCACCGGCCTGGTCGGCATGGCCACGGCACTGCGCGAAGGCGACGTATCCGCACGGGAGCTGACCGAGGAGGCGCTGCGCCGGATCGAGGCGGCCCAGCCCCGGCTGAACGCCTTCCGGAGCGTGCGCGCGGAGGCCGCCCTCGCCGAGGCGGACGCGGCGGACCGGCGGCTGGCCGCGGGTGAGCGGCTGCCGCTGCTCGGCGTGCCCGTCGCCGTCAAGGACGACATGGACGTGGCGGGCGAGTACACGGCCTTCGGCTGCCCCGGCACCTTCGCGCCGAAGACCGCCGACAGCGAGGCGGTCCGCAGGCTGCGCGCGGCCGGAGCGGTGATCGTCGGCAAGACCCAGACCCCGGAGCTGGGCCAGTGGCCCTTCACGGAGGGCGGCGCCTTCGGCGAGACCCGCAATCCGTGGAACCCGGCCTACACCCCGGGCGGTTCCTCCGGCGGCTCGGCCGCCGCCGTCGCGGCGGGCCTGGTCCCGGCGGCCCTGGGCTCGGACGGGGCGGGCTCGGTCCGGATCCCCGCCGCCTGGACCCACCTGGTCGGGGTGAAACCGCAGCGCGGACGCATCTCCACCTGGCCGGAGCCCGAGTCCTTCAACGGGCTCACGGTCAACGGAGTCCTCGCGCGCACCGTGGCCGACGCGGCCCTGCTCCTGGACGCGGCCGCCGGCCCGCACCCCGAGGACCTGCACCACCCGGCCCGGATCGCGGCCGCCGAGGCGGTACGGGCGGTCGAGGCCACCGGGCGGACGCCGCGCCGGCTGCGGATCGCGCTGTCCTTCGGCGTGGCCTTCACCGCGACCCCCAAGTCCCTGCACCCGGAGGTGCGCGCGGCGGTGGAGCGGCTGGCCGGGCGGCTGGAGTCGCTGGGCCACGAGGTGGTCCCGGAGGACCCGCGCTACGGCCCCATCGGCCTGACCTTCGTCCCCCGCGCGACCAGCGGCGTACGGGACTGGGCGGCGCGGGTTCCCGATCCGGCGCTGCTGGACCCGCGCACGCACGAGGCGGTGCGGACCGGCCGGATCCTCGGCGGGCCGGTGCTGCGGGCCGCCCGCCGCGCGGAGGCGGTGCTCGGGCGGCGGGTGGGCGAGATCTTCGGGCGCTTCGACGTGGTCCTGACCCCGACGACGGCCACCGGCCCGCTGCGCATCGGGGCGCTGGCCGGGCTGGGCGCGATGGCCACGGACCGGGCGATGATCGCCGCCTGCCCCTATGCCTGGACGTGGAACGTCCTGGGCTGGCCGGGCGTGAACATCCCGGCGGGCTTCACCGGCGAGGGACTGCCCGTGGGGGCCCAGCTGCTCGGCCCGGCGGACTCGGAGCCGCTGCTGCTGGGGCTCGCGGCGCAGGTGGAGGCGGTGGAGCGGTGGGACCGGGCCTGGCCCACCACCCCGTAGGCGCCCCTGCCCCGCCCCCGTGATGTAAGTTCCCTTTAGGAACTCACAAGTCACCAGGAGCGGAGAGTCATGGCACAGGAGACGTGGACGGCCGTGGACGAGTACTTCGACGGGCTGCTCGTCGAGGAGGACGAGGCCCTGCTCCGGGCCGCCGCCGACTCCGAGGCGGCCGGGCTGCCGCCCCACCAAGTGGCCCCGAACCAGGGCAAGCTGCTGCACCTCCTGGCCCGTGTCCGCGGCGCGCGCCGGATCCTGGAGATCGGCACCCTGGGCGGCTACAGCACCATCTGGCTGGCCCGCGCCCTCCCCGCCGACGGGCGGCTGGTCACCCTGGAGGTGGACGAGCACTGCGCCGAGGTGGCCGCCGCCAACATCGCCCGCGCCGGACTGGACCACCTGGTCGACCTGCGGCGCGGGCGGGCCCTGGACCTGCTGCCCGGCCTCACGGACGGCCCGTTCGACCTGGTCTTCATCGACGCGGACAAGCCCTCCAATCCCGCGTACCTGGAGTGGGCCATCAAGCTCACCCGGCCCGGCAGCCTCATCATCGGCGACAACGTGGTCCGCGAGGGCGCCGTGGTCGACGCCGGCAGCTCCGACCCGCGCGTCCAGGGCGTACGCCGGTTCACCGAACTCATCGCCGAGCACCCCCGGTTGACGGCGACCGCCCTCCAGACCGTCGGCAGCAAGGGCTACGACGGCCTCGTCCTGGCCCTGGTCACCGCCTGACCGGCGGCCCGCCGGCCCCGCGCGGGCGAGTAACCTCACCCGGATGACGGCACTTTCCCAGCACAGCGGCGACCGCGCCGACCAGCCCGGCCGCGACGGCGCCACCGCCACCACCGAGGCCGACCCGCACCGCATCGGCCCGGTGCGCACCGAGTACGCCCCGGACCCCGACGGCGACCCGGACCCGGGCGAGATCGTGTGGACCTGGGTCCCCTACGAGGAGAACGACGGCCGCGGCAAGGACCGCCCGGTGCTGGTCGTGGCCCGCGAGCCGGGCGGCCGGACCCTGCTCGCCGTACCGCTGTCCAGCAAGCGGCACGACCACGACCGGGAGTGGGTGCCGATCGGGACGGGGCCGTGGGACAGCGCGGGCCGGGAGTCCTGGGTGGCCGTGGACCGGGTGCTGCGGGTGCACGAGTCGGGGATGCGGCGCGAGGCGTGCGCCCTGGACCGGGGCCGCTTCGGCCTGGTCGTGAACCGGCTGCGCGAGCGGTACGGCTGGCAGTAGCGGGGTGGGCGGCGGGCAGGCGGGCCGAAGCCGCCCGGCCCGCCCGCCGCCGCTCAGCCCGCCGCTCCGCCCGCCCCACAGGCCGCCCCTCAGGCCGTCCCGAAAGAGGCGAAGGCCCGCTCGAACGCCTCCCGCGTCTCCGGAGCGCGGTCCAGCACCGCGAAGACCACCCGGTCGAACACGCCCGCGAACCGCCCCGCCAGCAGCGCGCGGAACGCCTCCGCCACCACCGCCGGGTCGTTGCGGAACACCCCGCAGCCCCACGCGCCCAGCACGAGCCGCCGGTAGCCGTGCAGCGCCGCCACCTCCAGGACGCGTTCCGCGCGCCGGGCCACCGCGCCCGGGATCTCGGCGGCCCGCTCCGGCTCCTGCCGCAGGATCGTTCCGGCGTTCGGGGCGGGCGAGGTCAGGAATCCGGCCAAAAACGGGGACTCCATCAACTCGCCCCGGTCGTCGCGGAACACGGGCACCCCGGGTGAGTGAATCACCCGGTCGGTGTAGAAGGTGCTGACTTCCGCCCGGTGGACCGCGTAGTACTCCGGCACCTCCAGCAGGGTCTCGTACAGGGCCGAGGCGCGGCACAGGGCCTCCTCCTGCGCCTTGGCCCCGCGGACGTAGCCGCCGCCGGGATTCCGGGCCGAGGCGAAGTTCAGGACGGCCACCAGGGCAGACGCACCGGCCTCCCCGGCCGCCTCCGTAAGCCTACGGGCAGCGACCGTACTGCTCTCCCCCGTCACCTCGACGGCCGTAGCCGCGCCCCGCGTCAGCCCGTCATCGTCTGGAATGATCCGGTTCGGCCCATATATCCTGGTTCCGGCCTTGGCCTCCGCCAGGGCGGCGGCGAGCGGAATCAGCCGTCCCGACCGCGTCCGGTAGCTCCCGGCCGCCAGGATTTCCGCGTTCTGCCGCGCGATCTCGCGCAATCTACTGCTCACGCCGCCATCCTCCGCACCTTCTGTTCACGGCGGCAAAGGAATTACTGCCGAAGGGACGGGTAGGCACGGGTGATGTCACGGCCGACGACAGGAGACGAGGACCCGGTCATGCCCCAGGCCCCAGCCGCTCCACCGCACGCGCCCGACCCACCTCCCTCGATCACCGAGACCGAGGCGGAGCACCTGATCCACGGAATATGCTTCAAGACCGGCCCGCCGCGGCTGCTCGGAGCCGAGCTCGAATGGCTCGTCATCGACACCGAGCGCCCCGAGCACCCGGTGACCCCCGAGCGGCTGCGCGCCGCGCACGCCGCCGCCCGTTCCCTCCCCCTGAACTCCCGGCTGACCGTCGAGCCCGGCGGGCAGCTCGAACTGAGCTCGGCCCCGGCCGCCTCCCTCACCGGATGCGTGGACGGCCTCCAGGCCGACCTCACCGCCGTCCGCGCCGCCCTGCGGGAACAGGGCCTGGCCCTGCGCGGGCTCGGCCGTGACACCCGTCTGCCCTACCGCCGGCTGCTCAACAGCCCGCGCTACGACGCGATGGAGGCGTACTTCGACCGCACCGGCCCCGCCGGCCGGGCGATGATGTGCGCCTCCGCCTCCGTGCAGGTGTGCGTGGACGCGGGCCACGAGGAGCCGGGCGCGCTGGGGCACGGCCGGCGCTGGCGGATGGCCCATCTGCTGGGCGCGGTCCTCGTGGCCGCCTTCGCCAACTCCCCCGCGCAGGAGGGCCCGTACGCCGGATGGCGGTGCTCCCGCCAGGGCATCTGGAGCGACCTGGACAGCAGGCGCTCGCTCGCGCCGCCACTGGACGTGGCGCCGCGGGACGGCTGGGTGCGGCAGGCCCTGGACACCGAGGTCATGTGCGTGCGCTCGTACGAGGGCGAATCGTGGGAGGTCCCGCCGGGGACGACCTTCCGCGACTGGCTGCGCGCGGGCGACGCCCCGGGGCTGCGCGCCCCCACCACCGAGGACCTGGACTACCACCTGACCACCCTCTTCCCGCCGGTGCGGCCGCGCGGGCACATGGAGCTGCGCATGATCGACGCGCAGCCCGGCGACGACGGCTGGCTGGTCCCGGTCGCCGTCGTGCACGCGCTGTTCGACGATCCGGAGGCCGCCGAGACGGCCTACCGGGTGACCAAGGCCCTCACCGACGGCTACGGCGCCCGGCCCGCCCCCCGCAATCCGCTCTGGCGGACCGCCGCCCGCGACGGTCTGGCCGATCCGGAGCTGCGGACCGCCGCGACGGCCTGCTTCCGGGCGGCCGCCGAGGCGCTGCCCCGGCTCGGCGCGAGCGCGCATGTCCGGGACACCGTGGGCGAGTTCACCGAGCGCTACGTCCTGCGCGGCCGATGTCCGGGCGACGATCCGCCGCCCGCCCCGTCCACAGGGCAGGAGGCCCGCCGATGACCACCGCATCCGACTCCGGCACGTTCCCCACCGGGCTGCGGGAGCGGGCGGTCGCCTCGCTGACCGCCGCACGCGCCCGGACGGCGGTGCTCACCGACGCCGTCACCGACGCGGACCTCACCGCCCAGCACTCCCCCCTGATGTCCCCGCTGGTCTGGGACCTGGCGCACATCGGCAACCAGGAGGAGCTGTGGCTGCTCCGCCGGGTCGCGGGGCGCGAGTCGCTGCGCCCCGAGATCGACCCGCTCTACGACGCCTTCCAGCACCCCCGCTCCGAGCGGCCCTCCCTGCCGCTGCTCGGGCCCGCCGAGGCCCGGCGGTACGCGGCCGAGGTCCGCGACCGGGTCTTCGACCTGCTGGACCGCACCCCGCTGGAGGGCAGTGCCCTCCTCGACGACGGTTTCGCCTTCGGGATGATCGCCCAGCACGAACAGCAGCACGACGAGACCATGCTGATCACCCATCAGCTGCGGCGGGGGGTGGCGGTGCTGGAGGCCCCGGAGCCCGACGCCCCGTACGATCCGCCGCCGGCCGCCGAAGTGCTCGTACCGGCGGGCCCGTTCACCATGGGCACCTCCACGGAGCCGTGGGCGCTGGACAACGAGCGTCCGGCGCACGTGCGGGAGACGGCGGCCTTCTGGATCGACACCGTGCCGGTGACCAACGCCGCCTATCTGGCCTTCATCGCGGACGGCGGCTACCGCGACCCCCGCTGGTGGGCGCCCGCCGGCTGGGAGCAGATCCGCGAACACGGCATCGAGGCGCCGCTGTTCTGGCGGCAGGAGGGCGGCCAGTGGCTGCGCCGCCGGTTCGGGGTGACCGAGCCGGTGCCCGGCGAGGAGCCGGTGCTGCACGTCAGCTGGTACGAGGCGGACGCCTTCGCCCGCTGGGCGGGGCGGCGGCTGCCGACGGAGACGGAGTGGGAGAAGGCGGCCCGCTACGACCCGGCGACGGAGCGCTCCACCCGCTACCCGTGGGGGGACGCCGACCCGACCCCGGCGCACGCCAATCTGGGGCAGCGCCATCTGCGCCCGGCCCGTGCGGGCAGCTACCCGGCCGGGGCCTCCCCGCTGGGGGTGCGGCAGCTGATCGGGGACGTGTGGGAGTGGACGTCCTCGGACTTCACCGCGTACCCGGGCTTCCGCGCCTTCCCCTACCGGGAGTACTCGGAAGTGTTCTTCGGCCCCGGGCACAAGGTGCTGCGGGGCGGCTCGTTCGCGGTGGACCAGGTGGCCTGCCGGGGCACCTTCCGCAACTGGGACCTGCCGGTGCGCCGCCAGATCTTCTCCGGATTCCGCACGGCGAGGGACGTCTGATGTGCCGTCATCTCGCCTACGTGGGGCCACCGGTGGCGCTCGGCCGGCTGCTGAGCGAGCCCGCGCACTCGCTGGTGCGCCAGTCCTGGGAGCCGCGCCGCCAGCGGCACGGCACGGTCAACGCCGACGGCTTCGGGGTCGGCTGGTACGCGGAGGGCGATCCGGTGCCCGCCCGCTACCGGCGCTCCGGGCCGGTGTGGGGGGACCTGACCTTCACCGACCTGGCCCGCGTGGTGCGCAGCGGTGCCTTCCTGGCCGCCGTACGCGATGCCACGAGGGCCGGGGCGGACGGGGAGGCGGCGGCCGCGCCGTTCGCGGACGGGCCGTGGCTGTTCAGCCACAACGGGGCCGTACGGGACTGGCCGGACGCCGTGGCCCCGCTGGCGGCGGCGCTGCCGCCCGGGGAGCTGCTGCGGCTGCCGGCCCGGTCGGACTCGGCCCTGGTGTGGGCTTTGGTCCTGCGCCGGCTGCGGGCCGGGGACGATCTGGGGACGGCGCTCGCCGAGCCGGTGCGGGAGCTGTCCTCGGCGGCGCCCGGCTCCCGGCTGAACCTGCTGCTGACCGACGGGGCCGCGATCGCCGCGACGGCCTGGGGCGATTCGCTGTGGTATCTGGCCGATCCCGCGGAGCGCCGCACGGTGGTGGCGTCCGAGCCCTACGACGACGACACCCGGTGGTGCGAAGTGCCCGACCGGACCCTGCTGACCGCCACCACCTCGCGGGTCCGTCTGACCCCGCTCAAGGAGAACTGCCCGTGACCAGTTTTCAGTTGACCCGGACCCTCGACGAGCACGCCGCGGATTCCGCCCTGCGCGAGGACGTGCTGCGCGGCCTGGGCCGTACCCCGAAGGCGCTGCCGCCCAAGTGGTTCTACGACGCCCGGGGCAGCGAGCTCTTCGAGGAGATCACCCGGCTGCCCGAGTACTACCCGACGCGCGCCGAGCGGGAGATCCTGCTGGAGCGGGCGGGTGAGATCGCCGCGGTGAGCGGGGCGCGCACCCTCGTGGAGCTGGGCTCGGGCTCCTCGGAGAAGACCCGGCACCTGATCGAGGCGATGCCCGCGCTGGACACGTACGTACCGGTGGACGTGAGCGAGAGCGCGCTGCGCGGCGCGGCCGACACCCTGCTGGCGGCGCATCCGGGGCTGCGGGTGCACGCCCTGCTGGCCGATTTCACGCGGGCCCTGCAACTGCCGGACTCCCCCGGGCCCCGGCTGGTGCTGTTCCTGGGCGGCACGATCGGGAACCTGCTGCCGGCGGAGCGGGCGGTGTTCCTGGCGTCCGTACGGGCCATGCTCTCGCCCGGGGACGCGCTGCTGATGGGCACGGACCTGGTGAAGGAGGAGGCCGATCTGGTCGCCGCCTACGACGACGCGCAAGGAGTGACGGCCGAGTTCAACAAGAACGTGCTGGCGGTCGTCAACCGGGAGCTGGACGCCGACTTCCACACCGCCGACTTCGCGCACGTGGCGGTGTGGAACCGGGAGCAGGAGTGGATCGAGATGCGGCTGCGTGCCCGGTCCGATCTGGTGGTGAAGGTCCGGGCGCTGGATCTGGTGGTGCCCTTCGCCGCGGGCGAGGACATCCTGACGGAGATCTCCGCGAAGTTCCGTCAGGAGGGCGTACGGAAGGAACTCGCCGCGGCGGGGCTGGAGCTGACCCAGTGGTGGACGGACACCGAGGGCCGTTTCGCGCTGTCCCTGTCGGTGGCGGAGGGCCCGCTGGGCTGACCCGCGGCGGCAGCCGTCGCCCCCAGCCCGGGGGGGCCGGCGGCGTCGCGCCCCGGGGGCGGCGCCCCTAGGCCATTG
>NZ_JBEYVX010000101.1:0-20822 GCF_040644195.1 Streptomyces sp. NPDC047014
GGCCGAGACGGCGGCCACGGCGGCCGCGGCGAGGAGCTGGCGGCGGGATGCGGGGAGCGGCACGCGCCGGACCCTACCCCCGCGCCCCGGGCGGGACGGGGAGTGCGGGGGCGTGGGCGTGTCGGTGCGGGCCCCCGGCGGAGACGTCGGCGGAGGCGCCGGGCGCGGCCGCCGGCCAGTGCTCCTGGAGGGTCCGTACGGCCTCGGTGATCGCGGGCCGGCGGGTGGCGCCGGTCCGCCACAGGGCGTACAGCCGGCGCACCGGGCCCGGCTCCAGCGGCACGGCAACGGCCCCCGGCGGCAGGGCTCCCGTACCCAGCCGGGGTACGACGGCCACCCCGAGCCCGGCCGCGACCAGTGCGACGACGGTGTGGTTCTCCTCGGCGACATGCGCGATGTCGGGCTCGAAGCCGGCGGTGCGCAGGGTCCGCATCAGCCAGTCGTGGCAGACCCGGCCGGGCGGCTGGCAGATCCAGCGCTGGCCGCCGAGATCCGCCCGCCGGACGGTCCGGCGGGCGGTGAAGGGATGCCCGGCCGGTACCACCAGATCGCAGAGGTCGTGCCCGATCAGGGCCTGCTCCACCCCCTCGGGGGCGGGCAGCGGGGCGATGTCCCAGTCGTGGGCCACCGCGAGGTCGGTGACGCCGCGGGCCACCAGATCCACGGACAGGTGCGGGTCCACCTCGGTGAGGCGGACGTCCAGCGCCGGGTGCCGGCGGGCCAGTTCGGCCAGCACCCCGGGCAGCAGCCCGCGGGCCGCCGAGGCGAAGGCGGCCACCGTCAGCAGTCCGCCGGGCCGCCCGCGCCGCTCCTCCAGGGTGGTCTCGGCGCGCTCCACGATCGCCAGCAACTCCTGGGCGGTGTCGGCCAGATGGCGGGCCTCCTCGGTGAGCGCCACCCCGCGCCCGCGCCGCTCCAGCAGGGTGGTGCGGGTCTCCCGTTCCAGCTTGGCGATCTGCTGGGAGACGGCGGAGGGGGTGTAGCCGAGGGCGGCCGCGGCGGCGGCCACCGAGCCGTGGACGGAGACGGCGTGGAGGGCGCGCAGCCGGGAGAGATCGAGCACGCTCCCATCGTGGCACCGCCCGTATGCGTAAGCAATGCTTCATCCATCGGGGAAGAGATCCGCGCTGGTGCTTCATGGTCGGCCGGTCGATGCTCGGTACATGCGTCCCGTACACACCGCCCTCGCCGTGCTCGTCGCGGCCGTCTGGGGCTTCAACTTCGTGGTGATCGAGATCGGCCTCGGCCACTTCCCGCCGCTGCTGCTGTCCGCCCTGCGCTTCCTCGTCGCCGCGCTGCCCGCCGTGTTCCTCGTCGGGCGCCCCAAGGTCGCCTGGAAGTGGATCCTCGGCGTCGGGGCGGCCCTCGGCATCGCCAAGTTCGGCCTCCTGTTCACCGGCATGGCCGCGGGCATGCCCGCCGGGCTGTCCTCGCTCGTCCTGCAGATCCAGGCCGTCTTCACCGCCGTGCTCGCCGCCGTCGTGCTGCGCGAACGGCCGGGCCGGGTGCGGCTGTACGGCATGGGCGTGGCCCTCGCCGGGATCGCCGTCGCCGCGGCCGACGGGGGCACCTCCGGTCCGGTGCTCGGCTTCGCCCTGGTCGTGGCCGCCGCCGCCTGCTGGGGCGTCTCCAACGTGCTGACCCGCAAGGCGTCCCCGCCCGACGCGCTGAACTTCATGGTGTGGGTGTGCACGGTCCCGGTGCTGCCGCTGCTGGTGCTGTCGCTGCTGCTGGAAGGGCCCGAGCGGGACCTCGCCGCGCTGCGCGCCCTGGACTGGTCCGGGGTGGGTGTCATCGCCTACGTGGCGTGGATCTCCACCGTGTTCGGCTTCGGCGCCTGGGGCTACCTGCTGCGCCGCTACCCGGCCTCGGCGGTGGCCCCGTTCAGCCTGCTGGTGCCGGTGTTCGGGATGACCTCGGCGGCGCTGGTGCTGGGGGAGCGGGTGTCCGGGATGCGCTGGCTCGCGGCCGTACTGCTGGTGGGCGGGGTGGCGCTGACCTCGCTGGCCCCCGCGCGCGCCCGGACCCGTACGGCCGTCAGCGCGGGGAGCCCGACCGAAGCGGCAGCCGCCAGTCCTGCCCGGTGAGGGAGACCCCGTACGAGCGGTGCGGGCGCTCGGCGACCAGGGTGAACCCGGCCCGCCGGTACAGGGCGCGGGCGTCGGCGAGCACGTCGTCGGTCCACAGCACCAGCTCGCGGTAGCCCACGGAGCGGGCGAAGGCGACGGCGGTGCCGACGAGCAGGGTGCCGATGCCGCGCCCACGCAGGTCCGGGTCGACGAGGAGGAGCCGCAGCCGGGCGGTGCCGGGCGCGCCCTCGTGGCGTACGCACATCACCGAGCCGACCGGGCGGCCGGCCAGCTCCGCGATCCAGAGCCGTTCCAGGTAGGGGTCGTGGTCCTCGGCGAAGTCCGCGACGACCCGGGCCACCGCCCCCTCGAACTCCGCGTTCCAGCCGTACTCGGCGGCGTACAGCGCGCCGTGCCGCTGCACGATCCAGCCGAGCTCGCCGGGGCGGGGGTCGCGCAGCCGCACCGCTTCCGGCCCGGAGGCCACGGATGCGGAGGCCGCGGATGCGGAGGCCACGGATGCCTGAGGTGCCTCTGGCGTGTCCATGGCGCCCGAGGATAGCGCGGGGGGCGGGCCGGGGGGACGGTCCCGGCGCCGGGTTCCCGCCCGCGCCTTCCGCCGTACGGGCTGCCTGTCGCTACTTCTTGCCGCCGCCGAGGATCTGGCCCAGCAGGTCCCCGAGGCCGCCGTCCGCGCCGCCGGAAGCCGGGGCACCGCCCGCGGCGCCCCCGGGCGCCTTCCGGGCCGCCGCCCGCTTGGCGAGGACCGTCAGTACCACCGGGATCAGCATCTCGACGACCCGGACGACGGCGGCCGCGGGCAGGCCCGTCTTCTTCGCGACGGCCCTGGCCACGGGCCCGCTCACCTTGGCGAGCACGCCGGCCATCATCCCGCCGCCCAGCAGGCCGCCCAGCCCGCCGCCGAGCGTGGCCACGCCCTGCAACGGGGGCTCGGCCACCTCCGCGAACGCCTGGCGCACCTCCGCCCCGTCCTCGTCGTCGGCCCCGGCCTTCTGCCGGAGGTCGCCGGTCATGGCCCCGACCGTGGTCGCGACGGTGTCCCGGGCCCCGGCGGTGTCCGTGCCGAGCACCGAGGCGATCTCGCCCAGCCGGTCCTCGCCCAGCTCGCCCAGCACCTCGTCCTGGAATGAAGGTTCGCTCATGCCTGAAACGCTACGTGTGTCCCGATTCGCCAGCACCTCGGGTAGGCATTGGGTAACGGAAACGTAAATCTGGCCCTCCTGATGCAACCCTCCGGGGGGACCGCGGGTCGTATGGTGCGTCGGCACTTCCGGGGAGGGATCCGGGGGGATCGGGAAGTCCGGCGAGGGAGGGGTAACCGTGAGGGGGTCCGGCCGCGAGGCGGGACCCCCTTCGCGCTGTCCGGGGCCCTGCCCGGCCTCCTGTCCACAGCCCTGACGGGATGTCGGCCCCGCCGGGTAGCGTCGGGCCATGGCAATCGAGCGGGCAGCGGAGCGGGCACCGGCCGCGGTGCAACTGGCGGTCGTCGAGGGCGTGCTCGAACGCATCACGTACGCCAACGAGGAGAACGGCTACACGGTCGCCCGCGTGGACACCGGCCGCGGCGGCGACCTGCTCACCGTCGTCGGCTCGCTGCTGGGCGCCCAGCCCGGCGAGTCCCTGCGCATGGAGGGCCGCTGGGGCTCCCACGCGCAGTACGGACGGCAGTTCACCGTGGAGAACTACACCACCGTGCTGCCCGCCACCATCCAGGGCATCCGCCGCTACCTGGGCTCCGGCCTGATCAAGGGCATCGGACCGCGGATCGCGGACCGGATCGTGGAGCACTTCGGCACCGACACCCTCGACGTCATCGAGGCCGAGCCGAAGCGGCTCATCGAGGTGCCGGGCCTCGGCCCCAAGCGGACGAAGCTGATCGGCGCCGCCTGGGAGGAGCAGAAGGCCATCAAGGAGGTCATGGTCTTCCTCCAGGGCGTCGGCGTCTCCACCTCCATCGCCGTGCGCATCTACAAGAAGTACGGGGACGCCTCCATCTCGGTGGTGCGCAACCAGCCCTACCGCCTCGCCGCCGACGTATGGGGCATCGGCTTCCTCACCGCCGACCGCATCGCCCAGGCCGTCGGCATACCGCACGACAGCCCGGACCGGGTCAGGGCGGGCCTCCAGTACGCCCTGTCGCAGTCCGCCGACCAGGGGCACTGCTTCCTCCCCGAGGACCGGCTCATCGCCGACGGGGTCAAGCTGCTCCAGGTGGACACCGGGCTGGTGATCGACTGCCTGGGCGAGCTCGCCGCCGATCCGGAAGGGGTCGTACGGGAGCGGGTGCCCGATCCGCAGGGCGGGCCCGACCCGCTGACCGCGGTGTACCTGGTGCCCTTCCACCGGGCCGAGCTGTCCCTGGTCGGGCAGGTGCGCCGGCTGCTGAACGCCGAGGACGACCGGATGCCGGCCTTCCAGGACGTCGACTGGGACAAGGCCCTGGCCTGGCTCGCCACCCGGACGGGGGCCGCGCTCGCCCCCGAGCAGCGGGACGCGGTCCGGCTCGCGCTGACCCGCCGGGTGGCGGTGCTCACGGGCGGGCCCGGCTGCGGCAAGTCCTTCACCGTACGGTCGATCGTCGAGCTGGCCCGCGCCAAGAAGGCCAAGGTGGTGCTGGCCGCGCCCACCGGCCGCGCGGCCAAGCGGCTCGCGGAGCTGACCGGGGCCGAGGCGTCCACGGTGCACCGGCTGCTGGAGCTCAAGCCCGGCGGGGACGCGGCCTACGACCGGGACCGGCCGCTCGACGCCGACCTGGTCGTCGTCGACGAGGCGTCCATGCTCGACCTGCTGCTGGCCAACAAGCTGGTCAAGGCGGTGGCCCCGGGGGCGCACCTGCTGCTCGTGGGCGATGTGGACCAGCTGCCGTCGGTGGGAGCCGGGGAGGTGCTGCGGGACCTGCTCGCGGAGGGCGGCCCGGTGCCCGCGGTGCGGCTGACCCGGATCTTCCGGCAGGCCCAGCAGTCCGGGGTGGTGACCAACGCGCACCGCATCAACACCGGGGTCCCACCCATCACCGACGGGCTGCCGGACTTCTTCCTCTTCCCCGAGGAGGACACCGAGGCCGCGGGCGTGCTCGCCGTGGACGTGGCGGCCCGCCGGATCCCCGCCCGCTTCGGCCTCGACCCGCGCCGCGATGTGCAGGTGCTCGCCCCCATGCACCGCGGCCCGGCGGGCGCCGGGAACCTCAACGGGCTGCTCCAGCAGGCCATGACCCCCGCCCGGCCCGGTCTGCCGGAGAAGCGCTTCGGCGGCCGGGTCTTCCGGGTGGGCGACAAGGTCACCCAGATCCGCAACAACTACGAGAAGGGCGCGAACGGCGTCTTCAACGGCACGGTCGGCGTGGTCACCGGCCTGGACGCCGACGAGCAGCGGCTGACCGTCCGGACCGAGGAGGACGAGGAGATCTCCTACGAGTTCGCGGAGCTGGACGAGCTGGCCCACGCCTACGCCGTCACCATCCACCGCTCCCAGGGGAGTGAATATCCCGCGGTGGTGATCCCGGTCACCACCGGAGCCTGGATGATGCTCCAGCGGAATCTGCTCTACACCGCCGTGACCAGGGCCAAGAAGCTGGTCGTCCTGGTCGGCTCCCGCAAGGCGCTCGGCCAGGCGGTGCGTACCGTTTCCGCAGGCAGGAGGTACACGGCGGTCGCGCCGAGGCTGTCCGGACGCGTACCGGTGGGAAACATCACCTAGATGATCGATCATTTGGGGTTCCCGCACCGGTGCGGAGGGGGCAGGATGAGCAGGTTGGCGGCACTCAGTGCCGTCAGAAACACCAAAGGCCGACCCCGAGTGCACTCTCCTGCGCCAAATGGGGGAAGGTAGAGGCAGTCAGGGCACCTCGAAGAAGAGGCACTACGTCGGTGAGGGATGACGTGAGCGACAACTCTGTAGTACTCCGGTACGCGGACGGTGAATACACCTACCCGGTGGTCGAGAGCACCGTCGGCGACCAGGGCTTCGACATCTCGAAGCTGCGGGCCCAGACCGGGCTCGTCACGCTGGACAGCGGCTACGGCAACACCGCCGCCTACAAGTCCGCGATCACCTACCTCGACGGTGAGCAGGGCATCCTGCGGTACCGCGGCTACCCGATCGAGCAGCTGGCCGAGCGTTCGTCCTTCATCGAGGTGGCGTACCTGCTGATCAACGGCGAGCTGCCGACCGTCGACGAGCTCGCGTCGTTCCGCAACGAGATCACCCAGCACACGCTGCTCCACGAGGACGTGAAGCGCTTCTACGACGGCTTCCCGCGGGACGCGCACCCGATGGCCATGCTGTCCTCCGTGGTCAGCGCGCTGTCGACGTTCTACCAGGACAGCCACAACCCGTTCGACGAGAAGCAGCGCCACCTCTCGACGATCCGCCTGCTGGCCAAGCTCCCGACGATCGCGGCCTACGCGTACAAGAAGTCGGTCGGCCACCCGGTGGTCTACCCGCGCAACGACCTCGGCTACGTCGAGAACTTCCTGCGCATGACCTTCTCCGTGCCGGCCCAGGAGTACGACCTGGACCCGGTCGTGGTCTCGGCGCTCGACAAGCTGCTGATCCTGCACGCGGACCACGAGCAGAACTGCTCCACCTCCACCGTGCGCCTGGTGGGCTCCTCGCAGGCGAACATGTTCGCCTCGATCTCCGCCGGCATCTCGGCCCTGTGGGGCCCGCTGCACGGTGGCGCCAACCAGTCCGTCCTGGAGATGCTGGAAGGCATCAAGAACGACGGCGGCGACGTCGACGCCTTCATCCGCAAGGTGAAGAACAAGGAGGACGGCGTCCGCCTCATGGGCTTCGGACACCGTGTCTACAAGAGCTTCGACCCGCGCGCGAAGATCATCAAGGCCGCGGCGCACGATGTCCTCTCGGCGCTCGGCAAGAGCGACGAACTGCTGGACATCGCGCTCAAGCTGGAGGAGCACGCGCTCGCCGACTCCTACTTCGTCGAGCGCAACCTCTACCCGAACGTGGACTTCTACACCGGTCTGATCTACCGGGCGATGGGCTTCCCCACCGAGATGTTCACCGTGCTCTTCGCGCTCGGCCGGCTCCCCGGCTGGATCGCGCAGTGGCAGGAAATGATCAAGGAGCCGGGTTCCCGCATCGGCCGCCCGCGCCAGATCTACACGGGCGAGGTCCTGCGCGACTTCGTGCCCGTAGAGGCCCGCTGACCCGAGGCCCTTCCGCCGCCCGGCCCCCGGCCGTGAGCGGTGCACCACCCGGTACGCGAGAAGCGCCCCGCCGTAGATCCCCCCACGGGTCGACGGTCGGGGCGCTTCCCTTTTCCCCGGGACGGATTCCCCCCACGGGACCCGAACCGGGGCGTCGGTGTGCCGGGACCCGTTCAGCTCGGGAGGGCCGCTCAAAGCCTCCCCGCGGGCACGCGTCCCGGCCGGCGGATGCCTCGGAAAACCCCCAGGTCTCCGTGGAACGTCCCCCAAGACGTTCACTGGCATCGCCCCATTAGACCCATGACGCCCCCGGATGGTTACGTCGCGATCACTGTGATCTGCGTCTCCCGTGAAGGAAGTGTGAGGGCCGTGGGGAGGAAGATCCGCTAGCGGAATCGGCGCAGCCGCAGGCTGTTGGTCACCACGAACACCGAGGAGAAGGCCATCGCCGCTCCCGCGATCATCGGGTTGAGCAGCCCGGCGGCCGCCAGCGGCAGCGCCGCCACGTTGTAGCCGAAGGCCCAGAACAGGTTCCCCTTGATGGTGGCGAGGGTCCGGCGCGAGAGCCGGATCGCGTCCGCCGCCACCCGCAGGTCGCCCCGTACGAGGGTCAGGTCCCCGGCCTCGATCGCGGCATCGGTCCCGGTGCCCATGGCGAGCCCCAGGTCCGCCTGCGCCAGCGCCGCCGCGTCGTTGACCCCGTCCCCGACCATGGCGACCGTACGGCCCCGCGCCTGGAGGTCGCGTACGACATCGGCCTTGTCCTGCGGAAGGACCTCGGCGATCACTTCCTCGATGCCGACCTCGCGCGCCACCGTCTCCGCGACGGCCCGGTGGTCACCGGTCAGCAGGACGGGGGTCAGGCCCAGCGCGCGCAGCCGGGAGACGGCCTCGGCGCTGGTCTCCTTCACCGCGTCGGCCACGGTCAGCACCCCGCGCGCCTCGCCGTCCCAGGCCACCAGCACGGCCGTGCTCCCCGCGGCCTCGGCGGTGGCCTTGGCCTCCGCGAGGCCGGCGGGCAGGGTGATCGACCAGTCGGCCAGCAGCCGCTCGCGGCCCACCAGGACGGCGTGCCCGTCGACGACCCCCTGTACGCCGAGCCCCGCCAGGTTCTCGAAGCCCTCCGGCACCGGCAGCTCCCCGGCCCGCTCGGCCGCGGCGCTGGCGACGGCCCGTGCGATCGGGTGCTCGGAGGCGTGCTCCAGGGCCCCGGCCAGCCGCAGCAGCTCCCGCTCGTCCACACCCTCGGCGGCGAAGACCCCGGCGAGGCTCATCCGGCCGGTGGTGACGGTGCCGGTCTTGTCCAGGACGACGGTGTCCACGCGGCGGGTGGACTCCAGTACCTCGGGCCCCTTGATCAGGATGCCGAGCTGGGCGCCCCGCCCGGTGCCGACCATCAGCGCGGTCGGCGTGGCCAGCCCCAGGGCGCAGGGGCAGGCGATGATCAGGACGGCCACGGCGGCGGTGAAGGCGGCGGTGGCGTCGCCGGTGATCAGCATCCAGGTGATCCAGGTGCCGAGCGCGAGCACCAGTACGACGGGGACGAAGATCCCGGAGATCCGGTCCGCGAGGCGCTGCACCTCGGCCTTGCCGTTCTGCGCCTCCTCCACCAGCCGGGCCATCCGGGCGAGCTGGGTGTCGGCGCCGACCCGGGTGGCCTCGACGACCAGGCGTCCGGAGGTGTTCACGGTGGCTCCGGTGACGGGATCGCCGGGGCCGACCTCCACGGGCACGGACTCGCCGGTCAGCATGGCGGCGTCCACGGCCGAGCTGCCCTCGGCCACGGTGCCGTCGGTGGCGATCTTCTCCCCGGGCCGGACCACGAACCGGTCCCCGACCGCGAGCGCGCTCACCGGGACGCGCACCTCGCGGCCCGCGCGCAGGACGACGACGTCCTTGGCGCCCAGCTCCATCAGGGCCTTGAGGGCGGCGCCCGCCTTCCGCTTGGAGCGGGCCTCCAGATAGCGGCCGAGCAGGATGAAGGTGACGACCCCGGCCGCGACCTCCAGGTAGAGGGCGGAGGAGCCGTCGGAGCGGGAGACGGAGAAGTCGAAGCCGTGCC
Organism: Streptomyces sp. NPDC047014; assembly: GCF_040644195.1. Taxonomy (NCBI): domain Bacteria; kingdom Bacillati; phylum Actinomycetota; class Actinomycetes; order Kitasatosporales; family Streptomycetaceae; genus Streptomyces; species Streptomyces sp. NPDC047014. Next base: position 9,321 of record NZ_JBEYVX010000101.1, read on the forward strand.
GCATCCCCGGCATGCCCGCGTGGCCGAAGAACAGCGCCCACAGGGACCAGGCGAAGGCGGCCAGCGTGCCGACGGAGACCAGGGTGTCCATGGTGGCCGCGCCGTGCCGGGCGTTGGTCCAGGCGGCCCGGTGGAAGGGGAGCCCGCCCCAGACGACGACGGGGGCGGCGAGGGTCAGCGAGAGCCACTGCCAGTTGTCGAACTGGAGGGCGGGGATCATCGACAGCAGGACGACGGGCAGGGCGAGCGCGGCGGAGACCAGCAGTCTCTGCCGCAGGGCGGCGAGCACCGGATCGGCCGCCTCGGGCCGGTCCTCCGGCGCGCCCTCCTCCGGGGCGGGCGGTGCGGGCGGGGCCGGCTCCTCGGCGGTGTAGCCCGTCTTGACGACGGTCGCGATCAGGTCCTCGACCTGTACGTCGCCGCTGTAGGAGACGCGGGCCTTCTCGGTGGCGTAGTTCACCGTGGCCTCGACGCCGTCCATCCGGTTGAGCTTCTTCTCGATGCGGGCCGCGCAGGAGGCGCAGGTCATCCCGCCGATCGAGAGTTCGACCGCCGTTATCGGTCCGTCGTGCACTGTGCTGGTCATGTTCCGGCTCCAGGGGGATGGCCGGGCCGTACGGAACCAGTATGAGCTGGACGGTACGGCCCGGCGGGGTGCCGCGGAGTGCCGCGGGTGCTGCGTTACTGCTGGTGTCGCGGGTGGTGCTGGTGCTGCTCGTACTGCTTGTCCTGCGGGGGAGGGCGCGGTCGCCGCTCAGACCTGGCCGGCGAACTCGTAGCCGGCCTCGTCCACGGCGGCGCGGACGTCCTCCTCGGCGAGCGGGGCGGCGGAGACCACGGTGACCTCGCCGGTCGCGGCGACGGCCTTGACGGAGCTGACGCCCGGCAGGGCGGACAGCTCGCCGGTCACCGCGCCCTCGCAGTGGCCGCAGGTCATGCCGGTCACCCGGTAGACGGTGGTGGTCTGGGTGTCCGTCTCGGCGGTCATGTCGTTCTCCTCTTTCAGGGGTGCGTCCGGTCGCCGGGGTGGCGGCCGATGGGTCCACCGTCCTCCCGACGCGTCGAGACTATACCCCTGGGGGGTATAAAGCGAGCGCAGGCGTGCCCCGTTTCGCGCGGCTGTGCGGGCTACTCGTCGCGCCGGCCCCGGTTTCCCGGGCGGCGGGCCACCCAGGCGCGGACCGTGTCGGCGTACCAGTAGGGCTTGCCGCCCTCCACATGGTCGGGCGGGGGCAGCAGTCCGTGCTTGCGATAGGAGCGCACGGTGTCCGGCTGGACCCGGATGTGGGCAGCGATCTCCTTGTACGACCACAGCTGTCGGTCGCTCATGCGGGGACACCTCCTTGGCCACGCCGCGGTGCGGCCGGGAGGCCGTCGGGGGAGACCGCGCGTGGACGCTGACGATCACTCGGGTTGTGCCCGGCGAACGACGCGGGACGGGCGCCGGGGAGGGGCTGTCGCCCGCCTGTGACGGAAAACCCGCGTAACGGGGACATCCATGACGAAAAGAAGACCCCTGTGACCCGGACGGCACACGGGTCACAGGGGCCACCAAGGCCGAGGACAGCGGAGGAACCGCCGGTCAGCGGTACAGGGCCGGGCGCTCCACCAGCTCCACGGCCGTCCGTACGCCCTCGCGCGCCGCCGCGAGGCCCGCCTCCGAGACGGCCGCCGCCGCGTAACCGTCCCAGGCGTCCGGCCCGGCCACCCGGCCGCGCGCCGCCGCCGACACCCACCGCCGCAGCTGCCGGTCGTAGGCGTCGGAGAAGCGCACCGTGAAGTCCTGGGCGATCTCGCCGCCCCAGCGGCCCGCCGACTGCACCACCATCGCGTGGCCGTCGCCGATCCGCGCACTGCCCGCTTCGCCGACCGCCTCGCACTGCACCTGGTAGCCGAAACCGCAGTTCACGAAGATCTCCACATCGACCACGGCCCCGCCGGAGGTCTCCATCAGCACCAGCCGCGGATCGCTCAGCCCCGCGGGCGCCGCCGCCGAGGGCCGGGGCGAGAGCACGGTGACGGCGGTGATCTCCTGCCCCAGCAGCCAGCGGGCCGCGTCCACCTCGTGCACCACGGAATCGCTGATCAGCATGTCGCTGGTGAAGAAGGAGGGGGAGGAGGCGTTGCGGTGCCGGCAGTGCAGGAAGAGCGGCCGCCCGATGCCGTCCGCGTCCAGCAGCGCCTTCAACCGCTCGTACTCGGCGTCGAACCGCCGCATGAACCCCACCTGCACCAGCCGCCGCCCCAGCCGCTGCTCGGCCTCCATGATCCGCAGCGCCCCCGCCGGATCCGGGGTCAGCGGCTTCTCGCAGAGCACCGGAAGCTCCCGCTCCAGGGCCCGCAGAATCGCTTCCTCATGGGCCGGGCCGGGCGATGCGATCAGTACGGCCTCCACCCCGGGCGCGGCCATCGCCGCCGCCGGGTCGGTGTGCGCGCTCGCGCCCTCCAGGCCCGCCGCGACCTCCTTGACCCGGTCCCCGTCCGGATCGGCCACGGCCACCACCCGGGCGCCGCCGACGGTCCGCCCGAACCGGCGCACGTGGTCCGCGCCCATCTTCCCGGTGCCGATGACGGCGATGCCGAGCGTGCGGGTCATCTCGTATCCCTCCCAGGGGGTCAGCGGGCTCCGCAGGAGCGCAGGTAGGAGCGGGTGCGGCGGGCGATCGGCAGCGGCCGGTCCGGCGGGCAGGGGTACATGTCCTGCTCCACGATGGCGAACAGGTCCACCCCCAGGCGCTGCGCGGCCGCCAGGACCGGTTCCAGCGCGGGTACCCCGGCGGGCGGTTCGCACATCACCCCGAGGCCCACCGCCGGACCGAAGGGCAGCTCGCGGGCGACGACCTCGGCGAGGATCCGCGGGTCCACCTGCTTGAGGTGGAGGTAGCCGATCCGCTCGGCGAAGGTCTCCAGCGCCTGGACGCTGTCGCCGCCGCAGTAGGCGTAGTGGCCGGTGTCCAGGCAGAGCGAGACCAGGTCCGGATCGGTGGCGTCCAGGAAGCGGGCCACGTTCTCCGGGGTGTCGATATGGGTGTCGGCATGCGGATGGACCACGATCCGCAGCCCGTACCGCTCCCGCACCTCGCGGCCCAGCCGCTCGGTCTGGGCGGCCAGTTCGCGCCACTGCGCGGCGGTCAGGGTGCGGTCCTCCAGCACCGTGCCCGTCTTGTCGTCCCGCCAGAAGGAGGGGATGACGACAAGATGGGCCGCGCCCATCGCCTGCGTCAGCGCGGCGATCCGCGACACGTGCTCCCAGGTCTCCTCCCAGACGGCGGGCCCGTGATGGAGTCCGGTGAAGACGGTCCCGGCCGAGACCCGCAGTCCCCGCCGCCCCGTCTCCTCGGTCAGGCGGGCCGGATCGGTGGGCAGATAGCCGTACGGGCCCAGCTCGATCCACGCGTACCCGGCGTCGGCCACCTCGTCGAGGAACCGCCACCAGGGGGTCTGCCGCGGATCGTCCGGGAACCAGACACCCCAGGAGTCCGGAGCCGAACCGATGCGGATACGGGTCAACGCGGGCGGGGAGGACGTCATAACGGCCACCTTAGGGTGGAGGACGAGTGGGAGGACTGACTGTGAGCGGCACCGGCGATCCGATCGCGTTCGACCTGATCACGATGGGCCGGATCGGGGTGGATCTCTACCCGCTGACGACCGGCGTACCACTGGCCGACGCGGACACCTTCGGCAAGTTCCTCGGCGGCTCCGCGGCCAATGTGGCCGTCGCCGCCGCCCGGCTGGGCCGCCGTGTCGCGCTGGTCAGCCGGACCGGGGCGGACCCCTTCGGCGCGTACCTGCGGCGCGAGCTGCGGGAGTTCGGGGTGGACGAGCGGTGGGTGACGGAGGTCGCCGCGCACCCCACCCCGCTCACCTTCTGCGAGATCTTCCCGCCGGACCACTTCCCCCTCTACTTCTACCGGCTGCCCAAGGCGCCGGACCTGGAGATCGCGGCGGAGGAGGTGGACCTGGAGGCGGTACGGGCGGCCCGCGTGTTCTGGGCCACCGGTACGGGCCTGAGCGAGGAGCCCTCGCGGGCGGCGACCCTGGCCGCCCTGGAGGCCCGCGGCCGGGCCGGTACCACCGTGTTCGACCTGGACTGGCGGCCGATGCTGTGGCGGGAGAAACCGGGGCCGTCCTACGAACGGGCCCTCGCGGCGGCCACGGTGGCCGTCGGCAACGCCGAGGAGTGCGAGATCGCCACGGGCGAGTCCGACCCGCACGCGGCGGGCCGCGCGCTGCTCGCGGCGGGCGTGGAACTGGCCGTGGTCAAACGGGGCCCGCGGGGGGTACTGGCGATGCACCGCGACGGGACGGTGGTGGAGGCGGAGCCGGTGGAGGTGGACGTGGTCAACGGGCTCGGCGCGGGAGACGCGTTCGGCGGGGCGCTGTGCCATGGGCTGCTGGCGGGGTGGGAGTTGGCGCGCGTCGTGCGCTACGCCAATGCGGCGGGGGCCATCGTGGCCTCCCGGCTGGAGTGCTCCAGCGCGATGCCGTTTCCGTCCGAGGTGGAGGAGGTGCTGGGCCGTGCCGGTGCTCTCTGAGTGGGAGATGAACTGGACGCGCCTGCGGGTCCTGACCCTGGCCCCGGGCGAGCGCCACGCCTTCGCCTGCGGCGACGCCGAATGGATCGTGCTCCCGCTGTCGGGCGCCTGCGAGGTCCATTGCCGGGCCCTGCCCGGACCCGCGCCTCAAACGCCGGCGGGGCTGGATGACGCGGGCCCGAGCCTGGAGGAGGTGCCGGGGCCTAATCCAGCTGCGCCGGCGGAAGCGCACGGCCGGCAGGGGCCAGATCCAGCCTCCCTGGCGGAAGCGGACGGCCGGCAGGGGGCACATTCAGCCTCGCCGGCGTTTGAGGCGCGGGGGAGCGGGGGCGGAGCCCCCGGAGCGGAGTCGCACCTGTTCCGGCTGCGCGGCAGGAGCGGGGTGTTCGCCGGCCCCACCGACTTCGCCTACCTCCCCCGCGACGCGCGAGCGGAGATCCACTCCGCCGCAGGAGGCCGCTTCGCCCTCGCCGGAGCCCGCTGCACGCACCGCCTCCCCGCCCGCTACGGCCCCGCCGAGACCGTCCCCGTCGAGCTCCGCGGCGCGGGCACCTGCTCCCGCCAGGTCAACAACTTCGCCGCCGCCACCCCCACCGGCTTCGCCTGCGACCGCCTCATCGCCGTGGAGGTCCTCACCCCCGGCGGCAACTGGTCCTCGTACCCCCCGCACAAGCACGACGAGCACCACCCCGGCGAGGAATCCCGCCTGGAGGAGATCTACTGGTTCGAGATCGCCCCGCACGGCGACACCCCCGGCCTCGGCTACCACCGCGTCAGCCCCTCCCCGGCGGGGAGGACCGACCTGCTCCAAGAGGTCCGCACCGGCGACGCCGTCCTCATCCCCGACGGCTGGCACGGCCCCTCCATCGCCGCCCCGGGCCACGACATGTACTACCTCAACGTCATGGCCGGCCCCGGCGAGACCCGCGAATGGCTGATCCGCGACCACCCCGACCACGCGTGGATCCGCTCCACCTGGCCCGGTCAGCCCGTCGACCCCCGGCTGCCCTTCCCCACGACCCGAGCGGAGGACCCCCGGTGAGGCTCACCGTCGCCCAGGCCCTCATCCGTTTCCTGGCCCGCCAGTACACCGAACGGGACGGCCACCGCCACCGGCTGATCGCCGCCACCTGGGGGATCTTCGGCCACGGCAACGTCGCCGGCATCGGACAGGCCCTCCTGGAGACCGGCGGCACCGGCCCCGACGCCATGCCCTTCCTGCAGGGCCGCAACGAGCAGGCCATGGTGCACGCCGCCGTCGGTTACGCCCGCCAGAGCGGCCGGCTCTCCGCCCACGCCGTCACCACCTCCATCGGGCCCGGCGCCACCAACCTCGTCACCGGTGCCGCCCTCGCCACGATCAACCGGATCCCGGTGCTCCTGCTGCCCGGCGACACCTTCGCCACCCGCCCCGCCGATCCCGTGCTCCAGCAGCTCGAAACGCCCCACGCCGGGGACCTCTCCGTCAACGACGCCCTGCGCCCCGTCTCCCGCCACTTCGACCGCGTCACCCGCCCCGAGGCCCTGATCCCGGCCGCCCTCCAGGCCATGCGCGTCCTCACCGACCCGGTGCAGACCGGGGCCGTCACCCTCGCGCTGCCGCAGGACGTGCAGGCGGAGGCGTACGACTGGCCCGCGGAGTTCTTCGCCGAGCGCGTCTGGGGCGTGCGCCGCCCGCGGCCCGACCGCGCCGAGCTGGCCGCCGCCGCCGAGGCCGTACGGGGCTCCGCGCGCCCCCTGCTCATCGCCGGCGGCGGGATCCGGCACAGCCGCGCCGAAGCCGCCCTCGCCGCCTTCGCCGAGGCCACCGGGATCCCGGTGGCCGTGACGCAGGCGGGCAAGGGGGCGCTCCCGCACGGGCATCCCGCCGAGGTCGGCGGGATCGGCCACACGGGGACGGCCACCGCCGACGCCCTCGCCCGGGAGGCCGATCTGGTCCTGGCCGCCGGGACCCGGCTGAGCGATTTCACCACCGCCTCCTCGACCCTGTTCCAGGATCCCGCCGTACGGTTCATCGGCCTCAACCTGGACCCGTACGACGCCCACAAGCTCGCCGCCCGCCCGCTGGTCTGCGATGCCCGCGAGGGCCTCGACGCCCTCCGGGAGGCGCTGACCGGCTACCGCGCGGAGCCCGCGTACGAGACGGCGTACCAGGAGGAGGGCCGGCGCTGGGAGGAGCGCGTCGACCGGGCCTACGCGGTCTCCGCCGCGGACGAGGAGCTTCCGCCGACCCAGGTCCAGGTGCTGGGGCTGCTCGACGCCCTGGCCGACGGCACCGACATCCTCGTCAACGCGGCCGGATCCCTCCCGGGTGACCTGCACAAGCTGTGGCGGGCCCGCTCCTCGGACCAGTACCACGTGGAGTACGGCTACTCCTGCATGGGCTACGAGATCCCGGCCGCGATCGGCGTCGCGCTGGGCGCGCCCGGCCGGCCGGTGTGGGCGCTCGTCGGGGACGGGACGTACCTGATGAATCCCACCGAGATCGTCACCGCCGTGCAGGAGAACATCCCGGTCAGGCTGCTGATCCTCGACAACCACGGCTACGCCTCCATCGGCGGCCTCTCGGGGGCCGTCGGCGGGGAGGGCTTCGCCACCGGCTACCGCTTCCGGGCGCCCGACGGCTCGTACACCGGGGACCCCCTGCCGGTGGACCTCGCCGCCAACGCGGCCTCCCTCGGGATGGCTGTGATCCGCGCCCGCACCACGCGTGACCTGCGGGAAGCCCTGGCCGAGGCGCGTTCGGCGACCCGGCCCACATGTGTCTACGTACAGACCCGAACGCCCGACACTGTGTCGGGCCCGCCCCCGGCACAGGCGTGGTGGGATGTTCCTGTGGCCGAGACCGCGACCCGCAAGGCGGCGGCCGAGGCCCGTGACGAGTACGACCGGCAAGCCGCGCAGCGACGTCGCCATCTGTGAAGGAGCAATAGGCATGAAGACCGTCAACCACTGGATCGGTGGCAAGACCGTCGAGGGCGCGTCGGGCAACTACGGCCCGGTCACCGACCCGGCCACCGGCGAGGTCACCACGCAGGTCGCCCTCGCGTCGGCCGAGGAGGTCGACGCCGCGGTACGCGTGGCCAAGGAAGCCTTCCTGTCCTGGGGCCAGTCCTCGCTGGCCGCCCGCACCAAGGTCCTCTTCGCGTACCGGGCCCTGCTGGACGCCCACCGCGACACCATCGCGGAGCTGATCACCGCCGAGCACGGCAAGGTCCACTCGGACGCGCTGGGCGAGGTCGCCCGCGGCCTGGAGATCGTCGAGCTGGCCTGCGGGATCACCACCCAGCTCAAGGGCGAGCTGTCCACCTCCGTCTCCAGCCGGGTGGACGTCTCCTCGATCCGCCAGCCGCTGGGCGTGGTCGCGGGCATCACCCCGTTCAACTTCCCGGCGATGGTCCCGATGTGGATGTTCCCGCTGGCCGTGGCCTGCGGCAACACCTTCGTGCTCAAGCCGAGCGAGAAGGACCCCTCGGCCGCCAACAAGCTGGCCGAGCTGGCCACCCAGGCGGGCCTGCCGGACGGTGTGCTGAACGTGCTCCACGGCGACAAGGTGGCCGTCGACGCGCTGCTCGCGCACCCCGACATCGCCGCCGTCTCCTTCGTCGGCTCCACCCCGATCGCCCGCCACATCCACACCACCGCCTCCGCCAACGGCAAGCGCGTGCAGGCCCTCGGCGGCGCCAAGAACCACATGCTGGTGCTGCCCGATGCCGACCTGGACGCGGCCGCCGACGCCGCCGTCTCCGCCGCCTACGGCTCCGCCGGCGAGCGCTGCATGGCGATCTCCGCGGTCGTGGCGGTCGGCGCCATCGGTGACGAGCTGGTGGAGAAGATCCGCGAGCGCGCCGAGAAGATCAAGATCGGCCCCGGCAACGACCCGGCCTCCGAGATGGGCCCGCTGATCACCGCCGCCCACCGCGACAAGGTCGCCTCGTACGTGAAGGGCGCCGCAGGCCAGGGCGCGGACGTGGTCCTGGACGGCACCGGCTACACCGTCGAGGGCAACGAGAACGGCCACTGGATCGGCCTCTCCCTCCTGGACCACGTGCGCACCGACTCCGACGCCTACCGCGACGAGATCTTCGGCCCGGTGCTGTGCGTGCTGCGCGCGGAGACCTACGAGGACGGCGTGGCCCTGATCAACGCCTCGCCGTTCGGCAACGGCACCGCGATCTTCACCCGTGACGGCGGCGCCGCCCGCCGCTTCCAGCTGGAGATCGAGGCGGGCATGGTCGGCGTCAACGTCCCGATCCCGGTGCCGGTGGGCTACCACTCCTTCGGCGGCTGGAAGGACTCGCTCTTCGGCGACCACCACATCTACGGCAACGACGGCATCCACTTCTACACCCGCGGCAAGGTCGTCACGACCCGCTGGCCGGACCCGTCGGAGGGCCACGCGGGCGTGGACCTGGGCTTCCCCACCTCCCGCTGAGCCCCCTTCTCCGAGACCCCCGGCCCACCTTCGCGGGCCGGGGGTCTCGCGTTCATGGGCAGGGGGTCTCGCGTGTTTGAGGTCAGAGCTTCGACCAGACGTCCGTGGCCGCGCGGGTGCTCCAGACCGCGTCCGCATGGCCGTAGTCCGGGATCACCGTGAAGGTGACCCGGGTGTTGCCGCCCGCGCGGATGAGCTCGGCGCCCCGGGGATGGTCGCCGCGGCCCAGTTCCGTGTTGATCCAGGTCACCTCGGCCCGGATGCGGTCCCAGGCGATGCCGTACAGCTCGCCGTCGCCCGCCCAGACCGCCGCGAGGTCCCGCATCAGGGCGGTCGGGACGAGGCCGCTGCCGAGGGCTGAGGTCGCCGCGTGCCAGACCGGCAGCGGGGTGTGGGCCAGCGTGAAGCGGTCCTCGGCCGGGCTCGGGCCGAAGGTGTGGCTGCCCGCGCTGTGGCCCCGTACGTAGATCCAGTTCGCGGGACCGGGCAGCGCGGCCGTGCGGACCAGCGCGAAGTGGGCCAGCCCCGCATGGGTGAAGCGCCGGGAGGGGTCCGGCGGCCAGGGCGCGGGGGACACCCCGTCCGGATCGGCCACCGCCCTGGCGATCACGCCGGCGAGCCCCGGGTCGACGGTGGTGACACCCTGCGCGAGCTGCGTGGCGTAGGCGTCCCGGGTGGCGGCGGCCCGCTCGGCGAGTTCGCCGGTGTACGGGCCGGTCGTGTCCAGGGCCACCACCCGCCGCAGCCGGGGCGAGGTGTCGTGCGAGGCGGCGTCCAGGGCGAGGAGGGCGCCGGCGGAGTGGCCGGCATAGGTGTAGGGCAGTTCCAGTACGGAGTCCAGCGCGCCCACCACCGCCGCCAGGTCCCGGCGGTGCGCCTCCAGCCCCCACGCGGCGGTGATGTCGGCCGCGGTGGCGGCGTCCTCGCGCGGGGTGACGCCGACGACGAGGTAGCCGCGGCGGCGCAGCGCGTGGGCGAGGTTGTGGGCGCCCGGCCCGCCGGGGGTGAAGAAGTCGGCGGCGAAATTCAGCCCGCCGCCGGGCAGCAGGTAGACGATCCCCCGCGGGGCGCGCGCGGTGTCCGCGACCACGTCCACGGTGACGGGCGCGGGCCCGCCGTCGTCGACCGGGAGGGTGAGGCGGATCCAGCCGGAGCCCGGCAGATAGGCCGCGGTGCCGGTGCCGAGGGCCCGCTCGATACGGGACAGCAGCCCCGTGCCCTTGGCCGCGTCGCCGTGCCGTTGTTCCATTGCAGGAGCCTCCCCCTCGCGACGTGACGGCCGGATTCCGTCACCCGGGGACACTTTTGCCGGTCAGCGGGTTCCAGCCAAGTCCGGTAGGGCCTCGCGCTGTTCGCCCTCGGCGTGGCGGCGCCCGCGCAGCACCCGCCACGCGACCCCCGCCCCGGCCAGGAGCAGGAGCAGCCCGAGGGCGGGCCAGGGCACCGCGGTGAACTCCGTACCGGCGACGGCGACCAGCTCCGGGTGGGCCGCCGCGCCCGCCCTGATCCGTACGCCCACCCGGTCCGACTGCGGTGCGTCCGGCCAGGGTTCGGTGAGCTCGACCCGCTGGCCGGGCAGCAGGCTCAGCCGCAGATCCCGCTCCGGCCGGTCCAGCACCCGGCGCCCGAAGAGCCCGTCCGCGGAGAGCGCGACCCGGGGCTCGACGACCACGTTGCCCCGGTTGACCAGGGCGTACGTGACGGTGGCGCGGGCCTCGCGCACCCAGGGCAGCAGCGGGGCGGACCGGCGGACGCGGACGTCCTCCACGCTCAGCCCGGCGGTGACGGGCCCCGGCACGCGGAAGTACAGGCGGGCGCCCACCGACCGCTTCACGCCGACCTGGACCTTGCCCTCCTGCCGCACGCCCTCCACGGCCGTGCCGGCGGCGACGATCCCGCCGATGTGGTCGCCGGGGGTGGCGTCGGCCGGGACCCGGACGGTGAACGGGATGTCCTTGCGGCCCTTCGGGGGCAGGGTGACGGTCTCGCCGGTGCCGGGGGCCGGGGTGATCCACCTGCCGATGTCCTTCGGCGCCGTCTCCGCGGGGAGCAGGGCGAAGGCGCCGCCCTCCGGGGTGTTCACGGCGTCGGTGGCGAAGAGGCGGAGGGTCAGCTCGCGGTCGGAACTGTTCAGGACGGTGACGCTGTCCTCGACGGTGGTGCCGGCCGCGCCCTGGTGGAAGAAGTACGCCCGGTCGGTCCTGGCGGCGCCGGTGGCGGGGGTCGGGAACACCGCCCAGGTGCCGTTGTCCGCGGCGGCGGCCGGACCGGGCGGGAGGAGGAGGCCGAGGAGCAGGCCGAGGCCGAGGGCCAGCAGGGCGTACGGGGGCCGGCGGTACGGGGGCCGGCCGTACGGGGAGGTGCGGGGGCGGCGCGGGCGGCGTCGGGTCGGCATGGGCGCTCTCCGGTCGGCGCGGACAGGGGAAGGGGTGGTGGGGGGGGGGGGGGGGGGGCCCCCCCCGGCCCGGGCGGCCCGGGGGGGGGGCGGGGGGGGGGGGGCGGGGGGGGAGGTGGGGCAGGCGGGGAGGG
>NZ_JBEYVX010000102.1:0-20372 GCF_040644195.1 Streptomyces sp. NPDC047014
GCGCCGCCCGCGCGGAGCCCCGTACCGCCGCGGCCCGCGCCGAAGCCGACGCCGGTGGCGGTGTCGCCCGCGCCGGTGGTGCCGTCGGCTTCGCCGTCGCCCTCCCCCAGCCGGGAGAAGCCCTCGCCCACGCCGTCGCCGAGCGCGTCCTCGGCGAAGCCGAGCCCGTCGCCGTCGCCGAAGCCGAAGCCGCCGGAGCCGTTCCGGGTGGCCCGTCTGCCTTTCTCGGCCGGCGGTGACCACACCGGGCCCGAGCTCCAGATCTGGCGCAGCAGCTGGGTGTGGCAGCGGTGGGGGCTGGAGGTGGGGGGCCGGCGGTTCGGGCACGGGATCACGGTCAACTCGCGTTCCACGGTGGAGATCGCGCTGAACCGCCAGTGCACGTCGTTCTCGGCGCAGGCCGGGGTGGACGGCCTGTCGCGGTTCACGGACGGGCGCGTGCGGTTCTCCGTGTACGGGGACGGGCAACGGCTGTGGCAGTCCGGGGCGCTCGGCCCCGAGGATCCGCCCGTCGCGGTGCAGGTCCCCCTGACGGGGCAGAAGACGTTGCGGCTGGTGGTGGAGAAGGCCGCCGGGCCGGGCAGCCTGCCGATACTGGCGAGCTGGGCGGATGCCGTGATCGGCTGCCGCTGAGGGCGACTTCCCGCTGACGGAGCTTGCCTGTCGGCCCTGGGGAGTTGGGGCGGCGGCCCGCGTAGGTAGCCCTCGAACAGGACTTCGCGAGGGCGGGGCTCTGACCGGCCAGCCGGAACCGGACCGTGCGGAGGTCTTGGCCGCGCTGGTCCGTCTGCGGCCGATCTCGGCGCCGCGCTGCTTTCGGTGGCGCTGCCGGTCTTTTGCTTCGCCCTGATGGCTGCAGTGCCTTGGCTGCTCTTGGAGCGCGTTGAGGCCATGCACATCTGTTCCGCTCTGCCCGCTGGGCTCGCGGCCAGTTCGTACGGACCGTTCCGGTCGGGGCGCAGGACTGGGCGGGCGAACGCCACCGGGGCCCAGTGCAGCCCCGTCGTCGCCGCCCGTCGGGGGCTGGGGCCGTCGGAAGTGGCAGCTGTACGCGCCTTCGTGTGCAAGCCAGGGTTCGGCGTCCGGCGCGTTGCGCACGGCGGGGTGCCCCAGTCCTCGGCGGCGCGCGGCGGTCTCGTACTCGCCCCGTACCCGACGGCCTACCGACGTGCGCAAGCCACCACCCGACGGCCCGCCCCAGTGCGCAAGGCCGCGCCCGCCGGGCAGGCGACCGGTCCTCGGGTCCGGCGGGGCGGGCGCGGGCGCCACGCCCTGCCCCCGCGCCCGGCGGCCCACCCCAGCGCTCAAGGCCGTGCCCGCAGGGCAGGCAGCCGACCCCCGTGCCCGCACCCGGCGGGTGGTCGCGGTCGGCCGGACTCCGTCCCCGCGCTCGGCGGCACAGGCGCGGGCACGTCCCGCGCCCGGCGGCCCGCCCCAGTGCGCAAAGCCGCGCCCGCCGGGCGGCGACCGGCCCCCGCGCGTGGTCGCGGGCGCCGGGCTTCGCCCCCGCGCTCGGCACGGAGGCGCGGGCGGCCGGTCCACGGGCCCGGCGGGCCCCCGCGGGCGACGCGCCCCGCCCCCGCGTCCCGTGGCGCGGCCGCAGGGACCGGCCGTCCTACGACAGGGCCGGTCTGTGGGCCGGGACGCCCTCCGGGACTGCTCGGCGGTGGGGGGTTGTGGTGCCTGTCCAGCAGGTGCCGCGGCGGGAGAGGAGGCGGTGGAGCCAGAGTTCCATCGAGACCAGTTCCGCCAGGCCGTCCAGGGGGACCGGGCGGCCCTCCGCCGCGTCGAGGAGGGCCTGGCGGACCACGCGGGCCTCGATCAGGCCGGCGTCCGCGAGCAGCGGGGCGGCGAAGAGGTCCAGGAGGGCGCCGAGGGCGGCGCGCAGCCCGAGGCGGGTCGCGGTCTCGTTCGGGATGTGCGCGGTCACCCCCCAGCCGGGCGGCAGTTCGCGCACCCCGGCCGAGACCAGGACGCTGCGCAGGATCGCGGCCCGCGCGCCGGGCTGGACGCGCAGGGATTCGGGGAGGGCGCGGGCGGCCCGTACGACCTGGTTGTCGAGGAAGGGGGCGTGCAGGCGCTGGCTGCGGACCTCGACGGCCTGTTCGAAGACGCGGTGGTCGGCGGCGTGCCGGGCGAGTACGGAGCGGGCGCGGGCCTCCCCCGGCCGCAGCGACAGCGGGGGCCGTCCGGCGGCCGCCGCGAGCCGGATCGATACTTCCGCCAGCGCCTCCCCCGTGAGCCAGCCCGCCGCCGGGCCGGGCCGGGCCCAGGTCAGCGCGGCGAGGGAGGCGTCCACCGGGCCGGAGGCGCGCTCGGTGACCGCGCCCTCGCGGAGCCGGGCCGCGGCGGCTTCCATGCCCGCGCGGTACGACGTACGGGCGAGTCTGCGGGCCGCCGCGTACACGGTCAGCGGTACGAGCAGGGACTCGCCGGCGGCTCCGGCGGCGGAGGCCGAGCGGGCCAGGGCGGCCACGGGGCGCAGCAGGTGGCGACGGCGGCGGTCCATCAGGAGGTCGGCGAGGCGGGCGGGGTGGGCGTCGAGGACCTGGCGGGCTCCGTGGCCGGTGAAGTGGTCGGCGGATCCGGCGGCGAGCCGGCGCCGTTCGCGGGCGGCGGCCACCAGGGAGGGGCCGGGTTCGTCGGTGAGCGGGCCGTCCAGGTCGGCGTACGGGAGGGCTTCCTCGGCGGCGGCGACCACGACGTGGTGCAGGCGCGGGTCGGCGGCGAGGGCCCGGGCCCGTTCCATCTCCGGTTCGCGGCCCTGCGGGGTGGCCAGGTCGTTGAAGGTGACGGCGAGCAGCCGGGCCCCGGCGGGGCTGGTCAGGCTGCCCGGCGCGCCCGGCAGCCCGGCGGCGAGCAGGGCGAGCGTGGCGGAGGCGCTGCCTCCGGAGAGGTCGGCGCCGACTCCGGGGGCGGGGGCGCCGCGCGCGGCCCGCCGGTCGGCGGGGCCCATGCCGGGCACGGGGCCGGGATCGTACGGTGCGGCCGTCTCGGGAGCATGCCGGGGCGCCGTGAGCCGGGCGCGCACGGCGTCCACCAATGCTTCCCGTACGCCCTCCACCGCGCGCTCCGCGTCCGCCTCGGGCGCGGACACCGCGAGCGAGGCGACCTGCTCGTAGCCGGTGATCTCGCGGGAGCCCTCGCGCAGGATCAGGGCGTGGCCGGGCGGGATGCGGCGGACGCCGGCGTACGGGGTGCCGTCGCCCAGGGCCTCCGGGCTGTCCGGGCAGGCGAGCAGGGCGGCGAGATGGCCGATGTCGAGCTGCGCCTCGATGAGGTCGGCGAGCGGGAGGGCGGCGGTGGCGTACGCGGTGCCGCTCGCCCAGGGGGTGTAGAAGACGGGCCGGGCGCCCGCGAGGTCGCCGAGCACGGTGATGCGGCGGCCGGCCTGGACGACGGCGGTGTAGCTGCCGGACCACTGGGTGAGGTGGCGCAGGGCGCCGCCGCGGGCCGCGTAGAGGGCACGGCGCAGTTCGGCGTCGGTGGCGCCGCAGCAGCCGAGGACGGCGAGCCGGGTGAAGGGGTCGGCGGGGTCGGCGGTGAGGGTGCGGATCTCGTCGGGGCGCCAGTCGCCGACGGCCCAGAGGGGGTCGGGGTCGCCCCAGAGGAGCTGGGCGCCGACGGGGTGGACGGTGCGTTCGGCGTCCGCGCCGGGGTCGTCGGCGTGGGCGGCGTCCGCGATGCCGCCGCGGAGGTCGGCGTGGGCGGGGTCGTATCCGGGGGAGCCGCCGTATGCGGGGGCACCGCTTCCGTGGGAGCCGTGGCCGCCGGGGCCGTACGCGCCGCCGGGGCCCGGGACCCGGCCGGCCGTGCCGAAGCTCGCGGCGATACTGCTCCAACCCACCAACCAGCGCACCGCCGCCTCCCCAGCCCGTGGGCACATGACCGGGGCACAGGCAGCACGGACAGCGCTGAGGGCGCGGCCGAGGGAGCCCCGGTGGCTCGGGTCCATGCTGCCACGGGACAGGCGCGCGAGAGAGGCCAAAGGGGGCGCGCGGGCAAAGGAACACGCGCCGTGCACGCAGTATTTGACGTTCCGTTCCCCCCGCCCCATAGGTCGCTTTCAGCCAATCTTCGGCCGCGCGCGGCATCGTCGGGCGCCCTCGGCGCACGGCGTACGGGCGCGGTCCGGGAGGCGGGACGCGCCCCCCGGACCGTTCCGCCACCCGCGGGGATTGAGGCAGCGGCGTCCCCCGGCCCGCCCGTCCGGGCAGCGGGCCGACCCACGCACGGCACATCGAATCGCCGGGTCACCGGCCCGGCCAGAGCGCACGGGCGGGCGCACGGCCACACGCACGGAGCACGCCTCGGGACGTGCGCCCCCGGCGCCGGGGGCGGGTCGCTCCGCGCAAACGGACAACAATCCCGCCATTGGGAAGTAAGGGCCTTAACGCTTGGGAGGCGGGGAACTACGCTGGGTTTACGAAATGCCGGGCGCCTATGCCCCGGCGGCGTATGCGTTCCGCGTGTGACGAGGGGTGGCGCATGACCAGGGAGCTACGCGAGCCCAACGAGAAGCTCGGCGCCGTCCTCGCCCTCGCGGGCATCAGCAACGCCGGGCTGGCCCGGCGGGTCAACGATCTCGGCGCGCAGCGCGGCCTGACGCTTCGGTACGACAAGACCTCGGTGGCCCGGTGGGTGTCGAAGGGCATGGTGCCGCAGGGCGCCGCCCCGCATCTGATCGCCGCCGCGATCGGCGCGAAGCTGGGGCGCCCGGTGCCGCTGCACGAGATCGGTCTGGCGGACGCGGATCCGGCGCCCGAGGTGGGGCTGGCCTTCCCGCGGGACGTGGGCGCGGCGGTGCGCTCGGCCACCGACCTCTACCGGCTGGACCTCGCGGGGCGGCGCGGGGGTGGCGGGATCTGGCAGTCGCTCGCGGGTTCCTTCTCGGTGGCGGCGTACGCGACGCCCGCCTCGCGGTGGCTGATATCTCCCGCCGACGGTTCGGTGGCGCGCGAGCCGGCGGGGCATGCGGGATCCGCGGGCCCCGCGCACCATCCGCCCCCGGGCGGCACGGCGGCGACGAGCGCGGCAGCGACGGCCGCAGCGGCGACGGCCACGACGGCCCCGGACACGGCGGCGCCCCGCGCCGAGAGCCCCGACGCGGCCTCCCGCACCGCACCGGCCCAGCCCGGTCCGCGGCCCGCGCCGGAGGGCCGCACGACCGGCCCGGCGACCGGGGCGATGACCGGCCCGATGGCAGGATCACCCGCGGCCGGCCAGCCGAACGGCCACACGGCAGGCCAGGCGAACGGCCCGGCCGCCGGCCCCTCGGCAGCCCCGCCGTCCACCGCCGTTGTGCCCGCGCCGCCCGGCGCCGAAACGCCGCGTGACCACGTGCAGCGTGTCGGCCACAGCGATGTCAGCAAGCTGCGCGAGGCCGCCGAGGACGCGCGCCGCTGGGACTCCAAGTACGGCGGCGGGGACTGGCGTTCGTCGATGGTCCCCGAGTGCCTGCGCGTGGACGCGGCGCCGCTGCTGCTCGGCTCGTACACCGACGAGGTGGGCCGCGCCCTCTTCGGCGCGACCGCCGAACTGACCCGGCTGGCCGGCTGGATGGCCTTCGACACCGGCCAGCAGGAGGCGGCCCAGCGCTACTACATCCAGGCGCTGCGCCTGGCCCGCGCGGCCGCGGACGTACCGCTCGGCGGTTATGTCCTGGCCTCGATGTCCCTCCAGGCGACCTACCGGGACTTCCCCGACGAGGGCGTGGACCTCGCGCAGGCGGCCGTCGAGCGCAACCGGGGCCTGGCCACCGCCCGCACCATGAGCTTCTTCCGGCTGGTCGAGGCGCGGGCGCACGCGAAGGCGGGCGATTCCGCGGCGGCCGGGGCGGCGCTGCGGGCCTCGGAGGGCTGGCTGGAGCGGGCGCGGGCGGGCGATCCGGATCCGACCTGGCTGGGTTTCTACTCGTACGACCGTTTCGCGGCGGATGCGGCGGAATGCTACCGGGATCTGAAACTGCCCCGGCAGGTACGGCGCTTCACCGAGCAGGCGCTGTCCCGGCCCACCGAGGAGTACGTGCGCTCCCACGGGCTGCGGCTGGTGGTGAGCGCGGTGGCCGAACTGGAATCGGGCAATCTGGACGCGGCGTGCGCGGCGGGTACCCGGGCGGTGGAAGTGGCGGGCAGGATCTCCTCCGCGCGGACGACCGAATACGTACGGGACCTGCTGCACCGGCTGGAACCCTACGGGGACGAACCGCGCGTGGCGGAGCTGCGCGAGCGGGCGCGGCCGCTGCTGGTGGCGCCGGCGTAGCGACCCGCGTGGCCGGGTTGTCGGTGCGGGGGTGCAGTATGCAGGGGTGGGAGGTGTCAGCGTGGGCGGCGGCGTGGACTGCGATGTGCTGGTGATCGGTGGCGGGATCGTCGGCCTGTCGACGGCGCATGCCTTGTCGCGCCTGGCTCCGGGGACCCGGGTGGTCGTCCTGGAGAAGGAGTCCGGCCCGGCCCGGCACCAGACGGGGCGCAACAGCGGGGTGATCCACAGCGGGATCTACTACCGCCCGGGCTCGCTCAAGGCGCGCTTCGCGGTGCGGGGCGCGGCGGAGATGGTGAAATTCTGTGCGGAGCACGGCATTCCGCACGAGGTGACGGGCAAGCTGATCGTCGCCACGGAGCGGGAGGAGCTGCCGCGGCTGCACGCCCTGGTCCAGCGCGGCCGGGAGAACGGCATCCCGGTGCGCGAGCTGGGCCCGGCCCAGATCACCGCGTACGAGCCGCAGGTGCGCGGGCTGGCCGCGATCCACGTCGGCAGCACGGGCATCGTGGACTACGGCCGGGTCACGGAGCAGCTGGCGGAGTCCTCGGGCGCGGAGATCGTCTACGGCGGCGCGGTGGACCTCATCTCGCGCCGGTCCTCGGCGGTGGCGGTGCGCACCACGTCCGGCCTGGTGGTCCGGGCGCGGGTGCTGGTGAACTGCGCGGGCCTCCAGTGCGACCGGATCGCGCGGCTGGCCGGGGACGAGCCGGGCATGCGGATCATCCCCTTCCGGGGCGAGTACTACGACCTGGCGCGGCCGGAGCTGGTGCGCGGGCTGGTCTATCCCGTGCCGGACCCGGCGTTCCCCTTCCTCGGGGTGCACCTGACCCGCGGGATCGGCGGCGGTGTCCACGTCGGGCCGAACGCGGTGCCCGCGCTGGCCCGCGAGGGCTACTCCTGGTCGACGGTGCGGCCGCGGGACCTCGCGGACGAGCTGGCCTGGCCCGGCGCCTGGCGGATGGCCTCCCGGCACTGGCGGTACGGCACGGGCGAGATCCGCCGCTCCCTGTCAAAGGCCGCCTTCACCCGGGCGGTACGCCGCCTCCTCCCGGCCGTCGACCCGGCGGACCTCCGCCCGGCCGCGGCCGGGGTCCGCGCGCAGGCCGTCCTGCGGGACGGCACCCTGGTGGACGACTTCCTCATCCGGGACGCCCCCCGCACGGTCCACGTGCTCAACGCCCCCTCCCCGGCGGCCACGGCCTCCCTCCCGATCGGCCGGGAGATAGCCACCCGCGCCCTGCGCACCCTGACCTCGTCCTGACCCTCCGGCCCGCCCCGCCCGATGCAGGTGCGGGGCGGCCCGGGTGCGCCCGCGGCCGCGTCCCCCGCCCGGCTCGCGCAGCGGCGCGGCGGGCCCCCGGCGTAGAATCAGCGCATTGTGTCTGAGTCCCTGAACCCCACGCCGCCCGCCGTCCCGGACGCGACCGTCGCCGAGCCCGTCGCCGACCCCGCGCCGGAGGCGAACTCGTACGTGCCGCCCAAGTGGCGCACCGAGCCCCGCTTCCCCGACGGCCCCGCGCCCGACCCGGCCGGCTCGCACCACGAGCGGCGGATCCGGAGCTTCCAGCCACGGCGCAGCCGGGTCACCACCGGCCAGGGCGAGGCCCTCAAGCGGCTCTGGGGCACCTGGGGCCTCGACATCGACGGCCACGAGGTCATCGACCTCAAGGAACTCTTCGACGGCCTGCCCGTCGTCCTGGAGATCGGCTTCGGCATGGGCGAGGCCACCGCCCAGATGGCCGCCGCCGACCCCGCCACCGGCATCCTCGCCGCGGACGTGCACACCCCCGGGCAGGGCAACCTCCTCGCCCTCGCCGAACGCAACGGCCTCAGCAACATCCGCGTGGCCAACGGCGACGCCATCATCCTGCTCCGCGAGATGCTGCCGCCCGCCTCCCTCGACGGCATCCGCGTGTACTTCCCGGACCCGTGGCCCAAGGCCCGCCACCACAAGCGCCGGCTGATCCAGCCCGAGTTCCTCACCCTCGCCGCCACCCGCCTCGCGCCCGGGGCCGTACTGCACTGCGCCACGGACTGGGAGCCGTACGCCGAGCAGATGCTCGAAGTCCTCAGCGCGCACCCGGACTTCGAGAACACCCAGGCGGACGGCGGCTACGCGCCGCGCCCCGGTTTCCGCCCCCTCACCCGCTTCGAGGGACAGGGCCTGGACAAGGGGCACCTCGTACACGACTTGCTCTTCCGCCGCACGCAGAACTGACAACGTCACCGCGCGTGTCGGACCTGCTCGCTAGGGTCATCATGTGTTCCGAGCGCTCCGCCTCCCGCTGACGCCGGGAGGTACCCCCCGGCTCGCGCGCCCGTCCGGCACGGTCCGCATGTGCGTGCTCCTTCTGCTGCTCGCCGCCACCGGCATCGCCATCCTCGACATGGTGCGCGAGCAGACCGGCACCTCGGGCTTCTTCGTCGGCCTGGGCCTGGCCCTGCTGCCGGTGGCGCCGCTGATGGCGGCCTTCCGGTGGCTCGGCCGGGCCGCGCCCGCGCCCTGGGCGCAGCTGATGTTCTGCTTCGCCTGGGGCGCCTGCACCGCCGCGCTGATCGCCATACTGGCCAACAACTTCGCCACCCAGTGGATAGCCGCGGCCACCGCCGACCCCTCGGACGCCGACCAGCTCGGCTCGGTGGCGATCGCCCCGGTGGTGGAGGAGAGCGCCAAGGCGGCCGCCCTGCTGCTGGTGTTCGTCTTCCGCAGACGCCATTTCACCGGCCCCGCCGACGGGTTCGTGGTGGCCGGCTTCACCGCGACCGGCTTCGCCTTCACCGAGAACATCCTCTATCTCGGCAACGCCTACGGGCAGGACCTCGCCGCGGGCACCGGCGTACTGGACTCGCTCACGGCGGCGACCTTCTTCGTACGGGTGGTGCTCTCGCCCTTCGCGCACCCGCTGTTCACCGTCCTCACCGGCCTCGGCTTCGGCGCCGCCGCACTCGCCGTACGCCGCTCCCAGCGGGTCTGCCTCCCGCTGCTCGGGCTGGCGCTGGCCATGGGCATGCACGCGCTGTGGAACGGCTCCTCGCAGTTCGGTGACCACGGCTTCTACGCGGTCTACGCCAGCGTGATGGTCCCGTGCTTCGGGGTGCTGGTGTGGCTGGCGGTGCGCATACGGCGCGACCGGCTCAGGGCCGTCGCCGAGGAGCTGGCGCTGTACGCGGCCGCGGGCTGGTTCGGCCCGGCGGAGGTGCCCGCGCTGGCGTCCATGCCGGCCCGCGCGCTGGCCCGCGACCTGGCCCGGCGCAGCGGGGGCCGGGCGGCGGCGCGCGCGGTCGCCCGGTACGAGGCGGACGCGGCGGCCCTGGCGCTGCTGCGGCACCGGGCCCGGCGGGGCGGGCCGCTGCGGGAGCCGGATTTCGCCCGGCGGGAGCGGGAGCTGCTGCACCGGCTGTGGCGGCGCCGCGCGACGGCGGCTCCGGCGCTGGCGCGGGCGGCGGTGCTGGAGGAACTGCTGCCGCTGTCGTTCGACCCGCTGGGGGTGGCGGTGGCCGTACGGGAGGTGGCGGTGGCGGGCGTTCCGGGGCCGCGGGCGGTGGAGGCGCGTGAGGTGGAGGCGCCGGCCGTGGAGCCGCTGGTGGTGGAGCCTCTGGCGGTGGAGCCGTACCTCAGACGTTCAGGCCCTTGGACTCCAGCCATGCCAGCGGGTCCACCGTTGATCCGCCCTTGCGTACTTCCAGGTGGAGATGGGGTCCGGTGACATTGCCGGTGGCGCCGACCCGGCCGATGGTGTCGCCGGCGCCGACGGAGCCGGAGGTGACGGACATCGACGACAGGTGGCAGTACCAGACCTCGGTGCCGTCGGCGAGCTGCAGGACGATCCGGTAGCCGTACGCACCGGACCAGCCCGCCGAGGTGATCTTGCCCGCGGCCACGGCCTTGACGGGGGTGCCGGTCGGGGCGGCGAAGTCGAGGCCGGTGTGGTGGCCGGAGGACCACATGGAGCCGGAGACCCCGTAGTGCGAGGTGAGGGTGTAGGAGGAGGTCGGCAGGGAGTAGCCGCCGGCCGCGGGGGCGGGGCGCTCCTGCGCGGCCTTGGCCTCCTCGGCGGCCTTCCGGGCGGTCTCGGCCTCTTCCGCCGCCTTCGCCTCGGCCTGGGCCTTGGCCTCCTCGGCGGCCTTGCGGGCCTCTTCGAGCCGGTCCTTCGCCTCCTGCGCGGCGGCGTCCCGCGCGGCCTGCTCGGCCTGCGCCCGCGCCTCGGCCTCGGCGGCCTCGTGCTGGGACTCGGCCTGCTGGAGGATCCGGTTGCGCAGGATCTCCCCGGCGTCGGCGGTCCGGTCGGCGTGCTGGGCGATGACGGGGTTGGCCTGCGCGGCACGCTCGGCGCCCGAACTCGGCTTCTCCTGCTGCCCGTTACCGCCGCCGGACATGATGTCGGGCAGAGCGGGCAGGGATATGGAGACCTGGGGCCGGTCCTGGGCGGTGGCGATCCCGCTGGCCCCGACGGCCGCGATGACGCCGACACCGAGCACGGTGGAGCTACGGGCGAGGCCGCCGCGCTGCTTGGCGACCCGGTGCTTGCCGCGTACCGGACGCACGGAGTCCTCGGTGGGATTCCACTCGCCCCAGGCGCCGGCGGTGGGCGGCTCCTGGATCTCGATGCCGTCGGAGGCAGGCGTGTTGGAGGCCACCGGGGCACTCTCCTCAGGGACGCGAACGCACACGGCGCCGTCTCTTGCGACGACTGGGACGACCGCGCTGCGTTATCGAAAGGTAATAGAAGTGGGGGAGTGATTCCAAGCTGTTGCGCTTGATCGTTCAGACCAATCCCCCACGGGGTGGCTGGCTTTGGCCACCCCTTACCAGGCGAAACCAGCACCAACTGATCTAAACCTCTCGGCATGACCCCACCACTCCAGCCACACCAGCCTCATGACGAGCCGTCAACCAGCTAGCGCAGCGCGCCTATCCGATTACGGAACGTCAGGAGCCCTTGCCGCCGCACCGGGGTGCCTCGCGCCGGGCGGACACGGGGGAGGCGCTCAGCCACTGACAGGCTTCGGGTGCTGGACACGACGAAGGCCCGGTTCCCATGGGAACCGGGCCTTCGTACTGAGTAGCGGGGACAGGATTTGAACCTGCGACCTCTGGGTTATGAGCCCAGCGAGCTACCGAGCTGCTCCACCCCGCGTCGGTAAACACAACTCTACGCCATCCGCGAGGCCCCCTTCGCCATTTATGGTCCCGGACGGCCACCAACCCGTATCGCCGCAGGTCACAGCGCCCGAAACCGCTCAGAAAGCCGCCTCGCAGACCAAGATCATCTCTGTTGCCCGCCGGTGACACTGCGGCGATCGTTCCGCGATCGCCCGCGGGCGATGATTCTCCTGTCGCGGAGGCCAGGGGGAAGACCGACCGGCCGACCGGCGACATCGACCGCACCGCACCGCACCGCACCGCACCACCACCACCGCATACCGGCCCGGCGTACCGCCGTGGCCCCTGTGATTCCTCGGGGGGAGTCCACCATGTCCGTTCGCACCGCAGCCGCCATCGCAGTCGTCGCCGGCGTCGTCACCACTCTGCTGCCGCTCGCGGCCACCGCCGCGTCCGCCACGCCCACCGCAGCCACCGCGGCCACCGCCCCGGCAGCCACCGCCGAAGCCCACGCCGTGCTCCGTACGGAGATGGGCACTCCGGTCCCCAACGGCCCCCTCACCCGCGGCGGTGCCACCGAGTCCTTCGACCTGACGGTGAAGAACCCGACCGGCGCGCCCGTCGCGTACAAGCCGTGGCTGCTCCTCGACCCGACGGGCCCGAGCCTGCTCCAGGAGAAGGACGTCGTCTTCAAGGTCGAGGCGGTGGACGCCCCGGCGACCCGGTCCTCCGTCGGCCGGCAGGACGGCGGCTGGCAGGGCATGTTCGCCCCCGTCACCGGCTCCAAGGACTCCCCGGACGCCTTCGACATCCCGGCCCACGGCCGGATGACCTGGAAGGTCACCATCGGCCTGGACGCGAACTACCCCACCAACAACGGCGACTTCAAGCTCACCGCCACCAGCTACAACAACTCCGTCGCGCCCGGCGGCGCCGACTCCCACCTCTTCGCGGTCGACCCGAAGATCAAGACCGGCGAGCTCAAGACCTGGCTCAAGCAGGTCGGCTCGGGCAAGGACGGCCAGGAGCAGCGCGCGTACTTCGACCTGAACTACCGGGCCACCGGCGACGGCACGTTCGACACCGCCCTCGCCACCACCCTCAGCCTCTCCCACCCGGGCAAGCAGGACGCCAAGTTCTACGTACAGGCCCTGCACGACGGCCGCTGGCAGGACCTGCGGGCGAAGGACGGCCGCTACGAGCTGCCCCGCATCCCCAAGGGCTTCGGCGCCGCCTCCGGCCTCCACACCCTGCCGCTGCGCATCAGCCTCGGTCTCGACACCGGCCTCACCGGGCGCACCGTCATCACGATGAACGCCGAGGTCCGCCAGGCCGAGGGCAACACCTGGCCCCTCCAGACCGCCTCGCTGCGGTTCCCCCTGACCCCGATCGTCGAGCCGGCCCCCGTGACACCGGCCCCGGCCCCGTCCACCACCCCGCCGGCCCAGCAGACCGTAGCGAAGACCACGACCACCACGGCTGCAACGACCACGACGGCGACGACGGCGACGACGGCCACGGCGAACACCACGCCCACCACCGGCGCCCTCGCCAGCACCGGCGCGGGCTCCTCCACCGGCCTGTACGCCGCCCTCGCGGGCGCCCTGCTCGCGCTCGGCGCGGCCGCGGTCCGGCTCGGCCGTCGCCGCCGCGTCTCAGCCTGAGCCGCCGGCTCAGCCGCCCGCGGGCGGACGCCGGCGCGTCAGAACCCGCGTCGTACTCCCGTCGCTCTCCATGACATCCCGCACATGCGTGAAGCCGATCCGCCCCAGCAGCGCCAGCGAGACGGTGTTGGGCGCGGCCACGGTGGCGTGCACCTCGGTCAGCCCGAGGGCCCCGAAGCCGTACGCGACGACCGCCTCCGCGATCTCGGTGCCGAGGCCGGCTCCCCAGGCCGCGGGGGCCAGGGCGTAGATGATCTCGTGGCCGCCGGTCTCCTCGGTCCGCTTGATCTCGGCGTGCCCGACGAACCGGCCGTCCTGCCGCACGGCCCACACGTCGAAGAGGTCCCGGGCGTAGACATGGGTGAAGATCCGCCCGAAGAGCGCCCGGTCCTCGGCCTCGGTAGAGGGCCCCTCCCCCATCCACCGGGACACCCTCACATCCTGGAAGAGCGCGACGAAGTCCTCCTCGTCGCCAGGAACATACGGTTCGAGACACAGCCGTTCGGTACGCAGCACAGAAGTCACACCCCGACGCTACCGACCCGCCCCGCCATCAGCTCTCGCATTTCCCCGCGAACGGGTCCGGCTCCCCCGTCCACGGGTCGATGCCCAACTCGTTCTCCGGCAAGGAACCCTCCCCGCTCGCTCCCCTGCGCGCCCCCGGCACAGCGGAGCGCCCCACTCGGCCGGAACCGGGTGGGGCGCTCAGGAGCAGGTCAGAGGGGGCAGCCCCACGCCTGCGAGACGTAGGCCATGTCGGACTCGAACCGACAACCAACGGATTAAAAGTCCGCTGCTCTGCCAATTGAGCTAATGGCCCTCCACGTGCTCACCCCAGAGCATAGCCGGACAGCGCGGGTCAGCCGATCGGGTATCGGCGGACCGGCCTGTCGCCGGGCGTTCCGGGGCGGGGAAACGGGAAGGGCCCGTACGGCACGAGGTGTCGTACGGGCCCTTCCTCAGGGCTGGTTCAGCCTGCTGGGTCAGCCGTTGCGCTTCCAGCGCGGCTTGTCGTCGCGGCGGCCGCCGAAGGAGCCGGAGCCACCGGAGGGACGGTCGTCGCGGCGGAAGCCACCCGACGGACGGTCGTCACGGCGGAAACCACCGGACGGACGGTCGTCACGACGGAAACCACCACGGTCGCCACCGCGCTCACCGCCACGGTCGTCACGGTTGAAGCCACCGGAGGGGCGGTCATCGCGACGGAAGCCACCCGACGGACGGTCATCGCGGCGGAAACCACCGGACGGACGGTCGTCACGACGGAAACCACCACGGTCGCCACCGCGCTCACCGCCACGGTCGTCACGGTTGAAGCCACCCGACGGACGGTCGTCGCGACGGAAGCCACCCGACGGACGGTCGTCACGGCGGAAGCCGCCAGAGGGACGGTCGTCGCGACGGAAACCACCACGGTCGCCACCGCGGTCGTCACGGTTGAAGCCACCGGAGGGGCGGTCGTCGCGGCGGAAGCCACCCGACGGACGGTCGTCACGGCGGAAACCACCGGACGGACGGTCGTCACGACGGAAGCCACCGCGCTCACCGCCACGGTCGTCACGGCGGAAGCCGCCACGGTCGCCACCGCGGTCGCCGCCACGGTCACGGCGCTCGTAGTTGCCCCGGTCGTCGCGCGGCGGGCGCTGCTCCTCGCGGCGCTCCTGCGCGGCCAGTTCGGCGGCGGCAGCGGCAGCGGCGGCGGCGACCTCCGCCTCGGCGGCCTCGGCCACCTCGGCGACAGCGGCCTCCGGGTCCTCGCCGCGCTCACGCGCGGAGCGGGCGACCAGGCGGTCGGCCTCCTCGCGCAGCTCGGCGGCGCGGCGCGTCATGCGCTCCAGCTGCTTGGTGAGGTCCGCGACCTCGCGCTCGGCCTGCTTGGCCGCGTTGTTGGCGGAGTCGGCCTGGACCTCGGTGAGCGAGCGCGCACCGGTGATCTCGGCGACCTCCGGGTCGAACGCGCCCGCGCCGCCCACGATGTGGCGCGAGGCGTCGACGCCCGCGTCCTCCATCAGACGGAAGATCTGGCGGCGCTGGTGCGGCAGCGCCAGGGAGACCACGACACCGGACTTGCCGGCACGGGCGGTACGGCCCGAGCGGTGCAGGTAGTCCTTGTGGTCGCCGGCCGGGTCCACGTTGAGGACCAGGTCGATGCCGTCGACGTGGATGCCGCGGGCGGCGACGTCGGTGGCGACGAGCGCGTTGACGTAGCCGTCCTTGAAGTCCGCGAGGACGCGGGTACGGGCGCCCTGCGTCATGCCGCCGTGCAGCGCGTCGGCCTTCACGCCCGCCTCGACGAGCTGCTCGGCGATGCGGTCGGCGCCCAGCTGGGTGCGGACGAAGATGATGGTGCGGCCCTTGCGGGCGGCGATGGCGGCGGTGACCGGCGCCTTGTCCTTCGGCTTCACGACGAGGACGTGGTGCGTCATGGTCGTGACGTTGCCCTGCGCGCTGTCGACCTCGTGCGTGACGGGGTGGGACAGGTAGCGCTTGACCAGGGTGCCGATCTCGTTCTCCATGGTGGCGGAGAAGAGCATGCGCTGGCCGCCCTCGGGGATCTGGTCGAGCAGCTCGGTGACCTCGGGCAGGAAGCCCAGGTCGGCCATCTGGTCGGCCTCGTCGAGGACCGCGACCTGGACGTTCTCCAGGGAGCAGGCGCCGCGGTTGATGATGTCGCGCAGACGGCCGGGGGTGGCGACGAGGATGTCGACACCGCGCTCCAGGGCGTAGATCTGGTTGCCCATGGAGGTACCGCCGCAGACGACCTTCATCTTGAGGCCGAGGACGTCGCCGTAGGGCTGGAGGGCGTCCGCGACCTGCATCGCGAGCTCACGGGTCGGCGTGAGGATGATCGCGCGGGGCTTCTTCTTCTCGGTGTGCCCGCCGGCCAGCGCGGCCAGGGTCGGGAGACCGAAGGAGAGGGTCTTGCCGGAGCCGGTGCGGCCGCGGCCGAGGATGTCCTTGCCGGCCAGGGCGTCCGGGATGGTCGCGGCCTGGATCGGGAAGGGGGTGGTGACACCGTTCTGGGCGAGCTTGCGCACGATGCCCTCGGGCAGACCGAGGTCGCCGAAGGTGATCGTGGGCTCGGCGTCGGCGTCCGTGTCGCCGTCGGCGTCGAAGTCGTCGTCGGAGTCCGCGAAGGACTCACCGTTCGTCACGTCGGCCTCAAGAGCCTCGATGATCTCGTTCGCCTCAGCGGCCTCGATGGCCTCGGTGACCACAAGGGCCTCGGCGTCGATGAGCTCGTTGGTGTCGTTCTCGGGCATGACGGAACGGTCAGAACTGGAAATGGACATGCGAAATGCGAAACCTTCCGGAGTCTCGGCACGCGCCCAAACTCCGTGAATCGCAAATCGACCGCCTCAATGCGGTCAGCCACGGCTAGGGAGAGTACGCGCCACACGGCGCTCTTCGGATTCGGCGCCGGGCAATGGGATCAAACGATCTATAACCATACGCACCCTCCCCCGGGTCTGGCAAGTCACTCCGGCCATATCGCCGCTGACCTGCACGAATACCCCGCCCCACGGCCCCGGCCGGACCCGCCCGGCCCCCGCGGGACGCCGCCCAGCCCCTACGCCTGCGGCCCCGCCGGCGGTGTCGGCTCCGGCTGCGGGCTCGACGGACTCGGCATGGGTTCCGTCACAGGAGGCGTCGTGGGCGGCGGAGTCGGCGTCGGGCTGGCCGACGGCTTGCCCCCGCCCGGACCGCCCGCACCGCCCGCGCCCCCGGCGCCGCCCGCGCCGCCCGCGGGCGGCTGCTGCGGGCCCTGCCCGCCCGCCCCACCGCCCGGTCCCGCCGACGGGCCGGGCGCACCCGGCCGGCCGCTCGGCGCGCCCGGGCTGGGCGAGGCGCCGGTCGCCCCGGACGCCTTGCCGTCCTCCTTGCCCCGGCCGTCCTGGCCCGCGGCGGCGTCCTTCGCGCCGTGCCCGTTGCCGTGCACCCCGGAGCCGCGGCCCGAGGCGGTCCCGGCGCCCGCCTCGGCGCCGCCGCGCCGGTCCGCCGCCGCGGAGGGGCCGGGCTTGGCCGCGTCCTCACCGACGCTCATGCAGCCGGCCGTCGCCGCGACCGCGAGCGCGGTGACGGCCAGTCGGAGGGAAGCGGAGAATGGGCGCACGGGGGCACCTCCGGAGCCTGGGGATCGTGGCCCGCTGCAGCGGGTCGATGTGCCCAACTCCCCGTGCCCCGTAAGGGACACGCCCTCACGCGAACAGTTGTCGCGCCACCTGTGAGCCGAGGTGCACCGCGCCGAGCCCCACCAGCACCGACACCACCACGTTCGCCGCGGCCAGGAAGCCCCAGCCGCGCTCGGCCAGCCGCAGGGTCTCGTAGGAGAACGTCGAGTACGTGCTCAGCGCCCCGCACAGCCCCGGCCCCAGCAGCAGCGCCACCCCGGCGGGGACCGCCCCGGCCAGCGTCGCGCCCGTCAGCACCCCCAGGACCAGGCACGCGGCGGTGTTCACGGCGAAGGTCCCCCAGGGGAAGACCGAGTCGTGCCGCTTCTGCACCGCACGGTCCGTCAGGTAGCGCAGCGGCGCGCCGACCACCGCGCCCGCCACCACGAGCAGCCAGTTCACCGGCGCCCCCGCAGCGCCCGACGCGTCACCGCGGCGGCCAGCCACACCGCGCCCAGCGCGGACACCACCGTCAGCCCGGCGTAGGCGAGCGCCCGGCCCGCCCGCCCCTCGTCCAGGAGCAGCGAGAAGTCCAGGGCGTAGGTGGAGAAGGTGGTGAAGCCGCCGAGCACGCCGACCCCGGCGAAGGGCCGCAGCAGCGGATGGGGCGCAGTCCGGCCCTCCTCACTGATCAGCACCATGAGTACGCCGATCAGCGCGCACCCCGAGGCGTTGATCCCCAGGGTCGCCCACGGGAAGGCCCCGGCCCCGGCCGGCCAGAGCAGGGAGATCCCGTACCGGGCCGAGGCCCCCAGCGCGCCGCCGGCGGCGACGGCCGCGAGCACCCGGCCCTGCGGCTCGGTCCCCTGCGCGGGGACGTGGAGGTCGACGTCCGGGTCGATCGCCTCGGCGCCGGAAACGGGCCGGGTCACCCGTACCCCAGTTCGTGCAGCCGCTCGTCGTCGATCCCGAAGTGGTGGGCGATCTCGTGCACCACGGTGACCTCCGTCTCCGCGACCACGCTCTCCCGGTCCTCGCACATCCGCAACGTGGGGTTGCGGTAGATGGTGATCCGGTCCGGCAGCACCCCGGCGTACCACTCGCCGCGGTCGGTCAGCGGGGTTCCCTCGTACAGACCGAGCAGGTCGGGGTCGTCGGCGGGCGGCTCGTCCTCGACGAACACCGCCACGTTGTCCATCAGCCGCATCAGCTCCGGCGGGATCCGGTCCAGGGCCTCTGCGACGAGCTCCTCGAACTCCTCGCGCGTCATCTCCAGCACGGGGCCATTGTCGCCCGGTGCGGGCCGCCGGCCGCCTGTGGGGGGAAACCGTTTTGGCGATACCTCCCCGCATCCCATATGCTTCTCACGTCCCCGACGCGCTGGAAAGCGCCCAGGCGGGCCATAAGCCCTCATCGTCTAGTGGCCCAGGACGCCGCCCTTTCAAGGCGGTAGCACGGGTTCGAATCCCGTTGGGGGTACGCATTACCGTGTGTAAGACTTCGGTCTCGCACACCGCAAGGTCCTGTGGAGCAGTTGGTTAGCTCGCCACCCTGTCAAGGTGGAGGTCGCGGGTTCAAGTCCCGTCAGGATCGCTGAGGCCGGAAACGGTCTCGTGGCTGGGTAGCTCAGTTGGTACGAGCGATCGCCTGAAAAGCGATAGGTCGCCGGTTCGACCCCGGCCCCAGCCACCATCAGGAAGGCCCCGTCCCCCGGACGGGGCCTTCCGTGGTTACTCCCCCTCCTCCGCCGCGGCCCGCGCCCGGCGGCGCCACTGCGCCAGGCCGAAGCCGGCCGCGCCGAGGGCCACCAGCCCGAGCAGGGCCCCGTCCGGGACGGCGCCGGCCGCCGAGCGCACCCACTGCTCCGCCGCGTACGAGTCGTCCACGTCCAGCAGGCCGGGCAGCGCGCTCGCCCCGTCGTAGACGAGGAACAGCGCGCCCAGGGTGATGAAGAACAGCCCGGACAGCAGCGTGGTGGTGTGCAGTTCCAGGCGGCCCGCGCGCAGGACGCGGCCGCGCAGCCAGCGGCGGCGGCCGAGCTCGAACCGCTCCCAGAGCAGGGCCAGCACGAAGAGGGGCACGGCCATGCCGAGGGCGTAGACGGCGAGCAGCAGCCCGCCGTAGACCGGGCTGGCGCTGACCGCCGCGACGGTCAGGACGCTGCCGAGGATCGGGCCCGCGCAGAAGCCGGCCAGGCCGTAGACCGCGCCGAGGGCGTAGACGGACAGGGCGGTGGTCGGCCGGATCCGGCCGGACAGCTCCGACATCCGGCGGGAGGCGAAGCCGAGGCCGAGGATCTGGGCGAGGCCGAGGGCGATGATCAGCCAGCCGCCGGCGAGGACGAGCTGGTCGCGGTTGCTGTGGAAGAACCGCCCCGCGTACGAGCCGGCCGCCCCGAGCGGTACGAGGGTGCTCGCGAGGCCCGCGTAGAAGATGCCGGTACGGGCCAGCAGGCGCGAGGCCGAGTCGATGGAGTACGCGAAGAAGGCGGGCAGGAGCAGGGCGCTGCACGGGCTGAGCAGCGCGAGGAGGCCGCCGAGGAAGGCGGCCAGGTAGCCGATGTCGGTCACCGCTTCGCCTCCGGGTCCGCCGGGGTCGCCGCGGCGGCGGCCGCCTGGTCGATGGCGGCGGAGAAGGCGGCGAGGGGCTGGGCGCCGGCGATGGGCTTGCCGTTGACCAGGAAGGACGGGGTGGAGCTGACGCCGATGCGGTAGCCCTCCTCCTGGTCCTTCTTGAGGGCCGCGGCGGCCTGCTCGCCGGCCATGTCGGCCTTGAACCGCTCCAGGTCGGGGACGCCGGCCTCGCGGGCCAGCTCCAGGAGGCGGGGCTCGGCGTAGCCCTTCTCCTTGGCGCCGTCGGCGTACGCGGCGGCGTGGAAGGCGGCGAACCGGTCCTGCCGGCCCGCCGCCCAGGCGGCGCGGGCGGCGGCCTCGGACTCGGCGCCGAAGATCGGGAAGTTGCGCCACTCGATGCGGAGGGTGCCGTTCTCGACGTACTTCTTGATCAGCTCGGGCTCGGTGTCGCGGGCGAACTTGGCGCAGTAGCCGCACTTGAAGTCGGAGTACTCGATGAGCACGACGGGCGCGTCCGCGCGGCCGGCGGCGAGCTTGTCGCCGGGCTCGCGGCGGGCGAGCGGAGGAGGTGGCGCAGGAGGTCCTCTCCCGGTACGAGGAGGTCGGCCTCATCGACGACGCGGCCTTCGCCGGCGCCTGGGTCGAGTCCCGGCAC
>NZ_JBEYVX010000103.1:0-20119 GCF_040644195.1 Streptomyces sp. NPDC047014
CGGACGCCGCCGCACCTGCTGCCTGGGACGCCGCGCCCGCCGCCGCCCGGGACGCCGCCGCACCTGCTGCCCTGGGCCCCGCCGCCCCGGACGCCGCCGCGCCCGCCGCCCCGGACGGCACGGGCCCTGCCGCCCCGGACACCGCCGCGCCTGCCGCCTCGGACGCCGCCGCACCTGCTGCCCGATACGCCGCCGCCCCCGCCGTCCCGGGCCCCGCCCCCGCCGTCCCGGACGCCGCCGTACCGCCCGGGACCGCCGGGGAACTCGCCGCACGCGACCACGGATTCCCCTGGGCCGCCTGGCTGCACGCCCTGGGCCCCGTACCCGCCGCCACCCGGCTGCGCATCCGGCCCGCCGGCTACCTCCCCGCCCTCGAACACTGGTGGTCCACCACCCCGCTGGAATCCCTCCGCCTCTGGCTGGCCTGGCGCTACATCCACGAGATGGCCCCCTTCGGCCCCCGCCGGATGTTCAGCGAGCACTTCAGCTTCTACTGGCGCGACCTCACCGGAGTCCGCCGCCCCTGGCCCCGCCGCCTGCGCGCCACCGCCTTCGTCCAGACCGCCGCCGGCGACCTCGTCGGCGCCCGCTACCTGCGCACCCACCTCGACCCGCACACCCTCCGGGCCGCCACCGCCCTGGCCGGCCGGCTCACCACCGCCTTCCACGACCGCCTGGCCGCCGCCGACTGGCACAGCCCCGCCGGCCGCACCGCGGACCTCACCCTGCTGGCCGGCCTGCGCATCGACCTCGGCGGCCCCGCCCCCGCCCCCGGCGCCCCCACCCCCGCCCCGCTGGCCACCGACCCCGCCGACCTGATCGGCAACGTCCGCCGCGGCCGCGCCCGCCACCTCGCCCACCAGCTCGGCCGCCTCACCACCCCGCCCGACCCCGCCGAATGGCGCGTCCTGCCGCAGGCCGTCACCGCCTACTACCGCCACGGCACCCACCAGGTCGTCGTCCCCGCCGGACTCCTGCGCCCCCCGGTCTTCACCGCCGGAGCCGACCCCGCCCGCGACCACGCCCTCCTCGGCGCGATCATCTGCCACGAGATGGCCCACGCCCTCGTCCGCGCCTGGCGCACCGGCCCCGACCACGCCGCCTTCCACCGCCGCACCGCCGCCCTGGTCACCCAGTACGACCACTACACCCCCGACGGCCCCGACAGCCCCCACGTCGACGGCACCCGCACCCTCGACGAGAACATCGCCGACATCACCGGCCTGACCATCGCCCAGGCCGCCTTCGACGCCCACCTCGCCGCCCACGCCGTCACCGGCCCCGCCCGCCTGCGCGCACTGCGCCGCTTCTTCGTCCTGTGGGCCACCCTGTGGCGCGGCAAACGCACCCCCGAACGCACCCGCGAACGCCTGCGCAACGACACCCACGCACCCCCACGATTCCGCTGCAACGGAGTCCTCGGCCACATCCCCGGCTTCTACGAAGCCTTCGCCGTCGGCCAGGACGACCACCTGTACATCCGGCCCGCCGACCGGTTCACACTGCTGACGCCCAGGAGCACGTGAGATGAGCGACCAGGTACTCGAACGGGGCGGACAGCGCACCCTCGACATCGACCCCGGCCGGCTGCTGCGCCGCATCGCCGAACTCGCCCGCATCGGCGCCGACCCGGCCACCGGAGGCATCACCCGCGAAGGC
The DNA here is from genome assembly GCF_040644195.1 of Streptomyces sp. NPDC047014. NCBI lineage: Bacteria > Bacillati > Actinomycetota > Actinomycetes > Kitasatosporales > Streptomycetaceae > Streptomyces > Streptomyces sp. NPDC047014. Next base: position 1,660 of record NZ_JBEYVX010000103.1, read on the forward strand.
TTCTCCGCCGCCGACCGCGCCGGCCGCGCCTACCTCATGGACCAGGCCCGCACCGCCGGCCTGACCCCCGCCGTCGACGCCGCCGGCAACATCGTCATCCGCGCCCGCCCGCCCGGCTCCGACACCCCCGACAGCGCCGAGCGGCAGGTGCTCATGATGGGCTCCCACCTCGACACCGTCGTCAACGGCGGCCGCCTCGACGGCGCCTACGGCGTCCTGGCCGCCCTCGAAGTCCTCCAGACCCTCACCGACTCCGGCCGCGACACCGCCTGCGAGCCGGTGGCCGTCGCCTTCGCCAACGAGGAAGGCGCCCTCTTCCCCCAGCCGTTCTGGGGATCCATGGCCGTCGCCGGACGCCTGGCCGCACTGCCCCGCGAACCCGCCGACCACCACCAGCGGCCCCTGCGCGAAGCCCTGCGCCTGGCCGGCGGCGACCTCGACGCCCTCGGCAGCGTCTGCTGGCCCGCCGGCTCCATCGCCGCCTACCTCGAACTCCACATCGAGCAGGGCCCCGTACTGGAACGCAGCGGCAGCCGCATCGGCGTCGTCGAGGCCATCACCGGCCGCACCGTCCTCACCCTCGACATCCGCGGCAGCGCCGGCCACTGCGGCACCAGCCCCATGACCGGCCGCCACGACGCCCTCACCGCCGCCGCCCGCGTCGTCCTGGCCACCGAGCACCTGGCCGCCGAACGCCGCCTGTGCCGGGTCGCCACCGTCGGCCGCCTCGACGCCCACCCCAACACCCCCAACACCATCGCCGGCGCCGTCCGCCTGACCGTCGACCTCCGCGACACCGACATCTGGCGCCTCACCGGCGCCGAACAGGCCCTGCGCCGCATGCTCCGCACCGTCGAGACGGCCACCGGCACCCGCATCGAGGTGACCGCCGAGACCCGCTCCGACCCCGTCCGCGCCGACCTGCGGCTGCGCGCCGCCGTCGCACACGCCGCCGACGCCCTGGACCTCACCCACGAGGCCCTGCCCAGCGGAGCCGGCCACGACGCCCAGGTCGTCGCCGACCTCGCCCCCATCGGCATGATCTTCGTCCCCAGCCTCGGCGGCATCAGCCACGTCCCCGAGGAGGACAGCCGCCCCGAGGACCTCGTCGCCGGCGCCCGCGTCCTGCTGCGCACCGCCCTGGACGTCGCCGACGGCACCGTCCTGTAAACCCGTACCCCCTGCGGCCCACCCACCCCGGGGCCGCCCGCCCGCGAACCGGACCGAGGAGCCAGGACCCATGACGACGCCACTGACCAGCAGCGAACGAATCGCCGTGTTCTGCGGCGCCCGCCCCGGAACCCGCCCCGACCACGTCGCCCTCGCCCACGACTTCGGCTACGCCCTCGCCCGCCGCGGCCGCGACCTCGTCTACGGCGCCGGGGGAGTGGGCGTGATGGGAGCCGTCGCCGACGGCGTCCTGGCCGGCGGCGGCACCGTCACCGGCGTCCTGCCCCGCACCCTCCACGACCGCGAACGCGCCGACCGGGCCCGCGGCGAGATCTTCGTCGTCGCCTCCATGCACCAGCGCAAAGCCCTCATGTACCGGCTCTCCACCGGCTTCGCCGTCCTGCCCGGCGGCATCGGCACCCTGGACGAACTCATGGAGGTCGCCACCTGGAACCAGCTCTCCCTGATGACCAAACCCCTCGTGGTCGTCAACCACCGCGGCTTCTACGACCCCATGCTCGCCATGCTCGACCACCTCGTCGGCGAAGGCTTCCTCACCGCCCGCGAACGCGGCGCCGTCCGCAGCGCCGAGACCACCGAAGACGCCCTGGACCTGCTGGCCGCACCGGGAGCGGCCGTCCTGGCCCCGGTGTGAGAACAGGCCCGCCGGCCGGCCCGGCCGCCCGCTCAGTCGGGACCGGCGGGCAGATAGCCGCGCTGCACGGCATGCACACCGGCCTGGAAACGGCTGGCGGCGTCCAGCGCGTCCATCAGACCGGAGGCGATCCGCCGCGCCGTGCGCGGCGACACCCCCAGCCGGGTCCCGATCGCCTCATCGGTATGCCCCTGCGCGAGCAGCCGCAGCGCCTCCGCCTGCTGCCGGTTCAGCGCCCCCGGCGCCGGACGGCCGCACGCCTCCAGCGGCTCCGCCGACTCCCACACACTCTCGAACAGCACATGCAAGGTGGCCACCATCCCCTGCGAGGTCAGCTCCACCGCCCCGGCCGCCGTATTGCCCGCGTCAGCGGCGATCACCGCCGCCCGGCGGTCGTAGATGATCAGCCGGTTCGGCAGCGACGGCATCGTCCGCACCTGACAGCCCCGCTCCGACAGCCAGTGCGCGTACTCCATGGTGTCCGGGCAGCTGCGGATCGAATCCAGATACACCGTCCGCATCTGCACCCCCCGCTCCAGCAGCTGCTGGTTCAGCGGACGGGAGGCATTCATATTGGCCAGGGTCTGCGGACCGCCCGGCGCGAACGTCAGCAGCTCTTCCGCCACCTGACTGCGCAGCACCGCCAGATGGTCACGGATGCAGTCGATGCCCTCGAAGAACCGCACCCCCGCATGGGCCGACCCCTCACCCCGCCCGTCGTACTCCAGGATCAGCTGCGCCGCCGCGGCCCGCCCCGCCTCCAGCCGCTGCTGCTGATGGGCCAGCTCCGCCTGCTGACGCGCCAGCAGGATCTCCATGCCCACCTGCGGGCTCACCGCGTGCATCCGCCCGGAATCCTCCGTCGACGGCCGCACCAGAGCCATCTCGCTCAGCCGGTCCAGCGCACCGCAGACCTCCTCCTCCGGCAGACCGAGCCGGGCGGACAGCTCCGCCACGTCCTGCGGCCCGTCCAGGATTCCCCGGTAGACGGATTCGGCCGCCGTGTCGAGTCCGAGCAGGTCGAGCATCGAGCACCACTCCAGGTCGGGAGAAGAGATGCGTGATTTCGCCGAACATACGGGCCGGTCGGCCCCTGGACAATACGGCGTCGGCCAACGTGTCCGAAACGCCGTCCCCGGGCACAGCCACCCCGAACCGAAGGATCCGCCCCGCCCGATGTACCTCGTACACATCCACCTGTCGGCCCCGCCGGACGGCGGCCGGCTCCCGCGGACCACCGCCGCGGACCTCACCGCACACGCCGAGGACCGTCGAAACCTCCTCCACATCAGTGTGCACCCCGACCCCGAGGACCACCCGGTCGTCGGGGTCTACCTGCGGGCCGCCTCACTCACCGAAGCCGAAGCGGCGGCCGTACGCCTGTGGCAGCGCGCGCAGGCGGACACAGCGCCCCTGGCCGGCTGGACCCTGCTGCGTGCCGAGGTCCCGCTCCTGCCCCACGCTCTGCCGAACACACCACCGGAACAGCCCCTTTGACGATCCGTTGACCGGACCTATGCCTTCCCTTGGGGCGGGTAGGGGACGGGCTGGAGGCGTTCCGGGGCCGGGCCGGGGGCCGTCCGGGGCCGGGCTGGACTGAGTATGCCAAGGCCGGTTTGCCCGCCCCAGGCCCCCTTTCCCCCCGCTCACGGCGGTGAGCAGACTCAAGGACACCACCAGACCCGGCCGTCCGAAGGGCAGGACAACACCATGTCGCCGAAGACCCCCCGCACCCCCCTCCGCGCCGCCGCCGTGGCCGCGGCCCTGGCTCTGGCCACCCTCACCGCGGGCACCGCCCACGCCGACACCCCCGCCTCCACCACCACCCCGCCCACCACCGCCGCGCCCGACCAGCGCCCCAGCCACGACGACCTCGGCTGGCAGTGACCACCGTGGCCCCGCCCACCGCCGACACCGCGGACCGGCTGATCGGCCTCCGCGACCGCCACCTCCACACCCTCCCCGTCGCCCACGTCCCCCTCGACGAGATCGCCGTCGGCTACTCACCCCGCGTGGACGGCGAGGACCCCGACTGGGTACGCACCCTCGCCGAGACCGACACCGAACTCCCGCCCATCCTCGTCCACCGCCCCACCATGACCGTCGTCGACGGCATCCACCGCCTGCGCGCCGCCGCGGCCCGGGGCCGCACCACCATCGCCGTCCGCTACTTCGACGGCCCCCAGGACGAAGCCCGCCTCCTGGCCGTCGCCGCCAACACCGCCCACGGCCACCCCCTCACCCCCGCCGACCGGACCGCCGCCGCCGCACGGATCCTCACCCTCCACCCCCAGTGGTCCGACCGCGCCGTCGCCGCCCTCACCGGCCTCTCCGCCCGCCGCATCGGCCGCCTCCGCAAGGACACCGCCACCGGCGCGACCGCCCTGCGCCGCATCGGCCGCGACGGACGCGTCCGCCCCGTCAGCTCCCACGCCGCACGCGAACACGCCGGCGAACTCCTGCGCGCCCACCCCGGCGCCTCCCTGCGCCGGATCGCCGCCGAGGCGGGACTGGCCCCCGCCACCGTCGCCGACGTACGCGACCGCCTCCGCCGCGGCGAACACCCCGTACCCGGCCACACCGCCCCCGCGACCGCGACCGCGCCGCAGGACCCGCCGCCCCCACCGCCCCTCCAGCTGCCCCTGCCCCCACGCACCACCACCCCCGCACCACCACCGCCCGAACGACTGCTGCGCATCTTCGACGCACTGCGCCGCGACCCCTCCCTGCGCCTGAGCGAATCCGGCCGCAACGTCCTGCGCCTGCTCAGCGCCTGCACCGCCATGACCCAGGACCGCGGGCAGATCGCCGCCGTCCTGCCCGCCCACTGCAAACAGCCCATGGCCCAGCTCGCCCAGGGCTACGCCCGGCTGTGGACCCAGCTCGCGGACGAACTCGCCGCCGGCGAGGACCCGGCCACCCTCACCGCCTGACACCCCCAGCACCCCGTCAACCCATCACCCCAGGAGCCACCATGGAGCCCCACACCCCCCGGCCCATCTCCGGCATCATGGACGCGCTGGTCACCACCACCCGCGACCCGGACGGCGCCCTCGCCCTCCACCTCCTGGTCGGCCCCGCCGACCGCCCCCAGGAATGCGACCACCTCGAAGTCACCCTCGACCCCGAACACGCCCGCACCCTCCTCGCCACCCCCGCCTCCCACATCCCGTGCCGCGTAGGCGTCTCCTTCAACACCCCCACCCTCCACCTACGATGATGTTCCCCCGGCCCGGACCAGGCCGGGGGAGGCCATGAATGAGCGGGAACACCCCGACGGGGGACACCGGACAGCAGAGCCTGGCATGGGAGCCGGTCACGGTCCCCGGCCCCGAGCCCGACTGGCGGCCCGCCCCCGAATACCAGCTGAACCCCAACCCCACCCAGCAGTACGGGATATGGGACTCCATAGCGCTGATCCACCGGCCGATCGGTGTCCTGCCACCCCCGTTGAAGGCGTACGCCGCACGGCTCGTGCTGGAGGTGGAGCAGAGCTGGGAGGACCGGGGCCGGGTGGACGCCGCCTCCTTCCGCCTCGGCGGCTACTTCCTCGTACTGAGCCAGTTCCCCGACCTCCCGGACACCGGCGTCACCATCTGGCTCGACCGCCGCCACACCGACACCGAGGCCGCCCTCGCCCGCCTCGTCCGCACCATGGACATCCCGGCCGACCACGCACGCGACACCACCTGGTCCCCCCACCCCGCCACCCAGCACGAACCACCCCCACCACCCCCCTCACGCCGCCCCCGCTTCCTGCGCATCCGCCGAAAATAACCAGACCCGGCCCCCCCCCGCCCCGTCTACCGGCGGCCGTGGCCCACACAGGCCGGACACGCAGCGCCCACAGACCACCCGACCGCACCACTCAACTGGCTGTGCAGCAACCGCGCGGTTCCCGTAGACCGGATCCGCAGCGCCGCGCGCGCGGACTGCTCGGTCGCGCTGCTCAATTGGCTGTCCCGCGCCCGTGGTTCCCGTGGACCGGATCCGCGGCTGCGGCGCGCGCAGACCTGCCCGGCCGCGCTGCTCAACTGGCTGTGCCGCGCCCGTGGTTCCCGTGGACCGGATCCGCGGCGCCGCGCGCGCAGACCACCCGGCTGCCGCTGAGCTCAATGGCTTTTGCCGCACTGCGATTCACGTAGGCCGGTTGCGCCCCGCCCCGCGCACAGATTGCCCAACCGCGCCGCTCAACTGGACTCGTCCCAGCCGTGATTGCCGTAGACCGCACACCGCCGGCGGGCGCGCGCAGCCCGCCCGGCCACCCCGGGTCAACGGCCTCTGCCCCGGCTGCGATTCGCGTAGGCCGAGTACGCCGCGCCGCGCGCACAGACCTGCCCGGCCGCGCTGCTCAGCTGGCTGCGCCCGCAGCAGCGGTTCACGCCCGGCCGGATCCGCAGCGCCGCGCACCCGCAGCGCCGCGCACCCGCAGGCCACCCGCCCGCCCCGCGTCAACGGCCCCTGCCGCCAAGGCGGTTCGTACAGGCCAGGTACACCCCCGTCGCCGGCCAGCAGGCGATCAGCAGGGTGAGGGTGATCGCGGCGGCGAGCGGGTCGCGGGCGGTGTCGCGGCGCCAGCCCGGGTGGCGGGACAGCAGGCGGGGCAGCCGGTGGGCGAAGCCCACCGCGCCGCCGAGGTAGACCGCCAGGGCGGCGAGCAGCAGCACGGTCTCCCGTCCGGTGACCGCCGCCCAGGTCTCCTCGCTCACGCCCGGCCGGCCGGATCCTGCGCCTTGACCTCCTCCGGCGACCCCGGCTGCGACGGCACCGCCGCCAGCACCGGCCGCGCCGGCTTGCGCCGACGGCCCGCCCACGCGGCCACCGGCTCGGTGTAGCGGGCCGTGAGCGGCCCGATCACCACGAGGATCAGCACGTACGCGGTCGCCAGCGGCCCCATCGCCGGCTCGATGCCCGCCGCGACCGCCAGCCCGGCGATGACGATGGAGAACTCCCCGCGCGCCACGAGCGTGCCGCCCGCCCGCCAGCGCCCCTTGACCCCGACCCCGGCCCGCTTCGCGGCCCAGTACCCGGTGGCGATCTTCGTACCGGCGGTGACGAGTGCCAGGGCCAGCGCGGGCAGCAGCACCGGCGGGATGCTCGCCGGATCCGTGTGCAGCCCGAAGAAGACGAAGAACACCGCCGCGAACAGATCCCGCAGCGGGCTCAGCAGCGTATGCGTCCCCTCCGCGACCTCACCCGACAGCGCGATCCCGACGAGGAACGCCCCCACCGCCGCCGACACCTGGAGCTGCTGGGCGATCCCCGCCACCAGCAGCGTCAGCCCCAGCACCACCAGCAGCAGCTTCTCCGGGTCGTCACTGGAGACGAACCGCGAGATGTGGCGTCCGTAGCGGACCGCGACGAACAGCACCGCCCCGGCGACCCCGAGCGCGATCGCCAGCGTCGCACTGCCGGCGGCGAGACTGACCCCGGCCAGCAGCGCGGTGATGATCGGCAGGTACACCGCCATCGCCAGGTCCTCCAGGACCAGGATCGACAGGATCACCGGCGTCTCGCGGTTGCCGACCCGCCCCAGGTCACCCATGACCTTCGCGATGACCCCGGAGGAGGAGATCCAGGTGACCCCCGCCAGGACCACCGCCGCCACCGGCCCCCAGCCCATCAGCAGCGCGGCCACCGCCCCCGGCACGGCGTTCAGGCCGAAGTCGACCAGCCCCGCCGGGTACTGCGTCCTCAGGTTGGAGACCAGGTCACTGGCCGTGTACTCCAGCCCCAGCATCAGCAGCAGCAGGATGACGCCGATCTCCGCGCCGATCGCCACGAACTCCTCACTGGCGGGCAGCGGAAGGATCCCGCCGGTGCCGAAGGCGAGCCCGGCCAGCAGATACAGAGGGATGGGGGAGAACTTCAGCCGCCCGGCGACCCGGCCCAGCAGCCCCAGGCCCAGGATGATCGCGCCGAACTCGATCAGGAAGAGCGCGGAATGCACAGGCGTCACTCCCGTCCCAGTATCGCCGCGGCCGCGTCGACACCCTCACGGGTCCCGATCACGATCAGCGTGTCCCCGCCCGCCAGCCGGAAGTCCGGCGCCGGCGACGGCCGGGCCTCGGCCCGCCGCAGCACCGCCACCACCGACACCCCCGTCTCGGTCCGCATCCGCGTCTCACCCAGCACCCGCCCGTTCCACAGCGAACGCCCCGACAGCTCGATCCGCTCCGCCACCAGCCCCAGATCGGTGGTGTGCAGCAGCCCCGGACTGTGATGCGCCGGCAGCAGCGCATCGACCAGCGAAGCCGCCTCCACCGCCGCCAGCCGCAACGACTGCGCACAGGCACCGGGCTCGGCGGCCCGGTACAGGTTCACCGTCCGCGACCCGTCATGGTGCGCCACCACGGACAGATGCCGGTGTTCGCGGGTGGTGAGGTCGTACTGGACCCCGATGCCGGGCAGTGGCGTGGTGCTCATCCGTGGAGCAGGCACAGCTGTCCCCCTCGTAACTCGTTCCCCTACATCACGCCGACGCGACGGGCCACCCGATCCAGGACAGGACAAAACCGCTGCTCGGCGGCCCCATCGTGCCACTTTTCCGCTCTCCGAAATATGGGTGCCACCACGGATGGACACCCCCCACCCGAACCCGCAAAAATCCCCAGAGCCCCCTTTCCACCCGCACCTCAACCCCTCTGCGACCGCCCCGCTGCCCCCCACGGCTCTGTCCGAAAAGCCCCCAACACACCCCGCCCAACCGAACTCCCTGGCCGCCCCCACCCAAACCCACCGCGACACTCCTTCTCCCGATCGCCGCACCCCGGCCCGCCGCAAGGCCCTTCCTGCCCCTGGGTGCCTGCGCATCCGCCCCACGGCGAAGCGCCTTCCGCCCCGGTCCCTTGCACACCCGGTCCGCGGCATGGCCCCTCCCGCCCCCGGGCCGCCGCGCCCCGGCCCGCCGCAGTGCCCTCCGACCGCCCGGGCTGCCTGCATACCCGGCCCGCTGAGACGTCCTCCTGCTACCCAGACCTTCCGGTCCCGTACGCACCCGACTCGCAGGGACCGTCCGGCAAGAGCGGCCGACCACCCCACCCTGCCGGGCCCCGCCCGACGGCCTGTTCCCGACACCGTTCGCCAACGCTGGGCAAGTCCTTCGACACGCCCCGCTGGGCCCGCCCCGCCGGAACCAGTGCTACGTCGACGGACTGACCGGCCCCACCGGGGTGGCCCCAACCCCTACGACGCGCCGCCCTCAGAGGCACCCTGCTCCGATGACGGCGGCGGGGGCGGGGCCGGGGACGAAAGCCGGCCCTGCCCGGTCGGTTCCGCAGGGGCGGCGGCAACCACTCCCAGGACGCCGACCAACTGCGCGAGCACGGTGGACGCGGCGTACCGCCGCTCCGGCTGCGAGGACCAGACAGCGGGCAGCACCACGCCGACGAACGTACACAGGAAAGCCAGGGACAGCAGAAGGACGGGCAGGTGCGCGTTGAGCCAGGACACGGATTCTCCTCCAGCCGACGGGCGGGGTCGCGAACTGCAGGAATCATTGCGGCCCGAGGCCCCCCGAGAGAGCGCGTGGGAAGAGTCCGAAAGAGCCGGGCAATCGGCGCAGCTCAGGCTCTACGCTGCGGGAGATCACGCGAAAGAACGCGGAAGGGCAGGGGGCATGCGGGGTGGGGGAGTCATCCGGGTCGATCACGGACTTCTGCAGGCTGCTCCAGCGTCTGGTCCGCGGCTGCGGGATCCCGCAGAGTCAACTCGCCAGAGCCCTGAACCGCAGTGAGCCAGCGGTCTCCGCGCTCCTCAACGCGAAGCGCTCCACACCCCCGGCATGGGACGAAGTGCTCGCCGTGGTCGAACACTGCCGTTCCAAGACCGGTCCGCAGCCGCCCCCTGGCCTGACTTTCGACCCCGGGTGGTGGCGTATCCGACTTGCCGAGGTCGAAGCCAACGCGGAGAAGAGAGCCACATCGCCACCGCGTCCCCCCACGCGCCCCGCCCCGCGGGCCGAAGCCGTCGCCCATGACTTCACGAGCGCCGTGGAAGTGCTTGCCGGCGGCCGCAAGGCTCTCAAAGGGCTGGCCGCAGAACTCCTGACGCCCCTGAGGCTGAGCGGAGGCACCGGCAGGGACCTGCACGAAGTCTTCGAGGGGTTCCCCGACCGGGTCCGAGCCAGCCACGGCACCACCCGAACCGCACTGCTGTGTGCCGCGGACCTGGTCATCCTCGTGACGGCGTTCTGCGAGGCCGTCGCCGAGTCCGGCATCGCCTACGCATCCGAAATCCGGCCCCACCAGGGAAACCTCGCCACCGACATTGTCATCGACCTCGAACGCGTCACTCTCGGATCGACCCGCGCCGGCTTCCCTTCCCGCGTGCGCACGGACATCGAGCCCGCCTACTCCTACGCGGCCGACCTGGTACACGCCGAGGGAAACACGCATGGCACAAAACCGGAAGACCTGGCCCGCACGGCATGGCGCCGCTACGAAATACTGCTCGACCGCGTGATCTGGGACTGCCCCGAACTCCGGCTGACCTCCCATACCGAAGACCCGCCCGAGATCACCGATACCTCCCCAGCCACCAGACCCACAAAGACTTCACTCACCGCGCTCGCGCAGCTGTTCCACCAGTTCGCCCCCACCGGAATCGCTGCCGACCACCACAGACGACAACTACGCGCCCCCATTGCCGCAAGTGAACACAGCGGGCCCCGCGTACCCCTCCTCGAAGCCGGCTACATCGATCCCGCCTTCCGAATCGCCGACCAGACGTCCGGGCATACCCTGTCCCACGACGAATGGTGGGGCGAACAGCCGCTGCGCGAAGACCTCGCAGAATTCCTCGCCGCCTACCTGCTCGCCGAACACGCGACACACCACCCCCTGCTCATCCTGGGACACCCCGGCAGCGGCAAGTCACTGCTCACCAAGCTGATCGCCGCACGGCTGCCGGCCTCGGAGTTCTTCTGCCACCGAGTGGAACTGCGCCACCTGCCCGCAGACCTGCACATCCAGCAGCAACTCGAAGAAGCCCTGCTCCGGTCCACCGGCCGACACACACCCTGGGCCGATGTCGCAGACGCCAACAGCGGCGTCGTACGCGTCATCCTGATCGACGGATTCGACGAACTGCTGCAAGCCGCCTCGGATTCCGCACACAGAGAGCCGCACTTCGACTACTTGCACCGCCTCCAGGAATTCCAGCAGCGCGAGCACGACCAGGGCCGCCCCACCATCGCCCTCGTCACCAGCCGCACCGTCGTCGCCGACCAGACCGGAATCCCCCAAGGAACCACCGTCCTCCGCCTGGAGCCGTTCGACGACGACCGCATCGACCAATGGCTCACGACATGGAACGCCACCAACCGCAGCTACTTCCACATCCGCGGCCTCCACCCGCTCAGCCCGGACGTGATGCGACCGCACCGCAGCCTCGCCCGCCAGCCCCTGCTGCTCCTGATGCTCGCCCTGTACGACGGAGCCGAGAACGCCCTCTTCCACCACCAAGGCAAGGGCGTCGACCGACTGAGCCTCTACGAACGCCTCCTCGCCGAATTCGTCCGCCGGCAAGTCGCCAAACACCAGGCCATGCAGCCGGCCCACAGCGAAGCCCACCAGGTCGAGCGCGAACTCCAGCGCCTGTCCGTCATCGCGATCGGCATGTTCAACCGGCGCAAGCAGAGCCTCACCGCCCAAGAGGCCCACGACGACCTCACCCAACTACAGGGCCCCCAAGACCTCCAGCCCACACCCCTGCTCTTCGGCCGCTTCTTCTTCATCCACGAAGCCCAGGCACTCCACACCGGTACAGAACTACGCTCCTACGAATTCCTCCACGCCACCTTCGGCGAATACCTTCTCGCCCACCTCATCACCGACGAACTCCACCACCTCCTCATCGCCGGAACCACCGACGACGGACGGCTGTACGCCTACCTCTCCCACGTCCCCCTCAGCGACCGCATCGAAGCCCTCGACAACATACGAGAACTGCTCGCCCCACTCCCACCCGAACACCGCAGCCAACTCGTCCACCTGCTCGGACGCATGATCCGCACAGTCCGACACGGCACACCCCACCGGACAGATCTCCCGTACCGGCCAACCGCTCCCCACGGCCCCCAGCAGGAAGCGCTCTACACCGCCAACCTGCTGCTCCTGGCCGCCCAAGCCGACAACCGCCTCCGCATGTCGCAGCTCCTCGGTGGGGACACCCCCCTGGACCTATGGCGCCGACACACCCACCTGTGGCGCTCGCAACTCAGCGACAGTTCCTGGAGCGCCCTCGTCTCGGCCCTCAGCATCCACCGCCCCACCGAGCCGGCCGACAGGGACCTCAGCATCCGGCCCCCCGGCACGCCGGCCCCCCTCGACCCCGCATGGGCCCTGAACCTCACCACCCCCGCCGAGACACCGGGCACGGTGCACAGCACAGAGGAACAACCGCTTGCGGCCCGACTGCACGCAGAGGCAGCCTTCACCTGGGAACCCGACCTCCAGCGCCTCCTGCACGCCACAGCACCCCTCCTTCACCACCTCCCGAACGCCTTCAACATCCACCGCACCCACCCCGACCACCGCAGCACCTCCGCCGCCCACGCCCTCATCAACCTGATGTGACTCCCGCCCGCCCACGCCGCACAGCCAGAGCACTACACCGACCTGCTCCCCCTGCTGAAGGCCCTCCAAGGCGGCGATCGCTCATCCGCCGCCGACATCGTGGCGCGCCACCTGCGGGACAACGCCACCGACCTCCCGCCGCAGACCGCCATCGCCCTCATAGAAGGACTGACATCACCTCACATCACCCGATCAGGAGGCGTCAGCGCCCGCACCTGGCTGACCCTCACCGAAGCCCTGACACGGCTCGCCGCACGCCGCGACATCCCACACGACCAACTCCGCCTGATCACACGGCGCTTCCGACTCCAAGCACCGGCCCTCCACAACGACGGATCGGCCGAGTTACGACTGCGGAACCTCCTTGCCGAAGCCCAGACCACCCACCTGTGGCACGGCGCACACCGCGGCGACGCCCAGACAACCCTCGACACCGCCATGACCTTCCTCAAGCAGATACCCGCCGACCGGCAACCACCTCCCTTAGTGATCGGACTGCTCCGCCTCGCACGCGACCTCGCCGCCTCCGACTGGCTGACCGAACACGCCGAACACCTCCTGCTGACACTGGACACCGACGGCTTGCAGCACCTGCGCCCCACCGACATCGACTGGCTGCGCACCTGCGTCGACAACCGAGACCTGACAGCCCACATGGACCACATCGAAGCCACCTGGCGGACGGACCGAAACGTCGACCCGTCGTACAGGACAAGCACAGCGGGGTCGGCGGGAGGAGCCAATGGCCCCGGATCCCCATCTCGCTGACCTGCGCAATGTCACAACTCTCCCGATTCCACGCTCTGTCGCTCCGCACGTAGCTCACGGCAACGGCAACGCGAAGGGAAGCAGGGTGGATCCGGTTATGGCAGGAGCGGCGGTGACCGTTCTCGTCAGCTTGGTGAGTGGCGCAGTGAAGATCGCACATCGCTGGTCGAAAGCACAGGTGGAACTCGCGCGCATCGCAGACGAGGGGATCACCGCGAGAGTCCGGTATGCGGCGCCGCGGGGAGCGATCCACGAGTCCGCCGGAAACCGCCGTCTCCGGTTCGCTCCCGAGCCCCACGGGATCGGAGGTGGGTGTGATGGAGGATGCCGCCAGCCCTGAACTGCTCGTCGCAGAGACTCCCGACGTGCGGACGTCGGAAGCATCAGCCGTGGCGCTACCGGGCCGCGAGCTGGCAGAGGCGCTGCACCACGAGCAGTACCCCGCGCTCGTCCGCTTCCTGCTCTTCGCCGGAGCGTCCTGGCAGGAAGCCCAGGACGCCGCGCAGGATGCGTTCACGAAAATGTGCACGCCAGGCCTGACCATCAGCCGCCCCAAGGCATGGCTGCGTACCGTCGCCTGGCGGTCCTGGGTCACTCAGAAGATCCGGCCGGAAGACGCATGCGCGGAACTCCCCGAACCCGAGCCAAGCCTGCGCTGGCACACGCCGGCACAGGCAGCCGAGGTCGGTGAGGAAGCCCGGAAGGTGATGGCACACCTCCTCAAACTGCCCTCCAAGCAACGCGCCGCCCTGGCATGGAACCTGGACGGCTTCACCACCGAAGAGAGCGCACGGGCCATGGGCACCACTCAGGCGGCCGTGCGCCAGAACCTGTCACGCGCACGGGCGGCGCTGAAGGCGGAACTTCAGCTCCACAGCGCGTACCAGGGCGACACACCTGGGGGAAAATCATGAGCGGCGATGCGATCAGGAGCAGCGCCGGCACACACACCGGCACCCTGGAATCCATGCTGGTCTCAGCGCACCGCGACGTCGGCAGGGCGGTCAGCGACCGGTTGGCCGCGCAGGGAGGCGCTCCTGAGCTCCGGGACCCCGACGCGGCCCTCGCGCGCTTGCTCTGGTCAGCGCATCAGGATGTCGGCACCGCAGTGGCGGAGCGCCTGAGCCGCGGAACGACCGAGGCCGATGCACAGCACCCCCCCTCGGCGGCGCTGCTCCCGCCGCACGGACCGCTCGCCGGCCGCCTCGCCTCCGTACGATTGAAGTACCGACGGGAAGCGCTGCAACTCGCTGGTATCTACTGGCCCATCGATCTGACCATGACGATCCGCGGAGCGCTCTCGATCGTCGAATCGCTCACCCGCCTCCTGGAAGTCGACGAACTCCTGCCCGAGATCTCCCGCTTCACCGCGGAGCTGGAGCGGCAGCTCGCCCAGATCGACCTCCCCGCCCCTCAGGACCGCCGCCGACCGGACCAGACCGGCGCCGACTACATCACCGAGGTCGAACTACTCCTCGAATCCCAGAGCGGTCCCCTCCTGCACGACCTGCACAACGCCCAGCAACTGCTCGGAGGCGAGCTCGCAGCCCTCCTCCACGCGGCCGACCCCGAAGCAGACTTCCTGCTGGGGGCGGACACCGTCGCACAAGACCTCGTCGATGACCTTGAACAGGCACACGGAAAGGCTCAGGCTCTCCGCATCGCCGTGGCTGCCGTGGAGAGGGCAAGCAATGATTTCGTCGGCGAAGATCTCAGCCAGGCCAACCTCCACCACATCCCACTCGCAGGCGTCCGCTGGGACGCTGCGACCCTGTGGCCCAAGGAATGGGAAGACCTCATCCGCCGAGCATCCATGCCGGCCAGCGGAGAAGAAGGAGTACTCGTCGTCGCCACAGAACCACACCGCAGCGCCGTCACAGCCGACGCGTAGCGACCGTGCCGCCCGCAGAGCACGGACCATGCCATCTGGAGGGCTTGGATGCCTTTGTGGAAGGTGTCTCCGCCTGTCCGTGGTCCGGTCGCCGTGGTCGTCTTCGGTGTGGCTTTGCGGGCCGGTGGGGCTTTCTGGGGCCTTATGCCGAGCATGGCGAGTCGGGTCTGTTGTTCGGTGTTGAGCCGGTCCCAGTTTCTGCGTTGGGTGGCGAGCCATCGTCCGATGTCTTCTCCGTGTCGGGTGACCCCGGGCACGATCGCGGTGAGGTGGGCGCCGTCGGTGAGGAGCTGGGTGAGGTAGGTGTAGTGGCGTTGCCAGTCCACGGTCCATCCCAGCGCGGCGGGGTTCCAGTCGGGGTCGATCGCGGCCAGCGCCGCGGCCCGCCGTGCGGCGCGTACGGGGTCTTTGCCGAGCCCGCCGGGCCGGCGCACGTTCGTGAGCCACTGCCCGATCGCCACGTCCATGATTGCTGCGCCCCTTGGCGCCGCGAGGGTTCCGTGGAGCTCGTAGTAGGCGCGTGCCGCGCCGAGGTTGGCTGCGAAGGCGGCGTCGGCGGTGTTCCACACGACCCCCAGCCCCTCCAGCTCGGCCGCGCGCTCGCCGGTCATGGTCCCGGCCCGGTAGGCGCGCCGCTGGTCGGACAGCCACCGGCCGAGCGGGAACGCCCCCGCGGTCTCGACGTGCTCGTACGGCACCTCCAGGTCCCCTTCGCGCTGCTGGTACCGGTGCGCGGCCTCGGCTCCCCGACGCCAGTCCTGCCGCTCGGTGCTGATCACCTGGTAGCTGATCCACTTCGCGATGAGCGCCGGGTCCCGCGGGGTTGCGAAGCGGAGCAGCAGCCGCGACTCCTCCTCACCCTCCTCCGGCACCCGGCCGACCGGCCGGGACGGGTCCACGATCCTTTTCTGATTTGCCTGAGGAATAGCCAGAATTTCCACAGCCTTTTCGTCATGCGCCCGCAATCCCGCCAAAACCCGCACCAGCGGGCGGTATGAATTCGACGAAAGCATGTCCTCCGGCTTTTCACCCTCCCGCAGGAACACGGGCACGATCAGGGTGGCCATCTTTCCTTCACCGGGTTTTTGCCGCAATGCCCGTCCGATCGCCTGGACGATATCGACTGCCGACCCCTTCGGATCGATCAGAGCCACGCTGTCCGTCGCCCGGATATCAACGCCTTCGCCCAGGACCCGGCAGTTCGAGAGCACGGCCCGCCCGGCCCTGCGCCCGAAGTCCGCGAGTACCGCCTGCCGGTGGGAGCCTTCGTGTTCCCCGCACAGCCAGCCGGCCCACACCCGCTCGGGATGCCGCTCGGGGTCGACGGCGTGCAGCCGCGCGGCGACCCGTTCCAGCCCCGCGGCGAAGGCATCCGCTTCCACGGTTCGGTGGTGGAACGTGATGGTGGTCTGGAGCCCGTGCTCGGCCATGGTCTCCAGCAGTGCGGTCTGGGTCGCCGCGAGCCGTTGCCCCCGCAGTTGCTCCTCGTACCGCTCTTCGCTGTTCAGCCGCTGCGGAGTAACGACGGGGTCGGTGAGTTCCGCCACCACGATCTGATACTTCGCCAAAAGCCCCCGGGAAATAGCCGAAGCAAGCGACAGCTCATAAACAACAGGCCCGAATACCGCCGTATCGTCCATCGAGCACGCGAGACCCTTCGGCAGCCGGTCCCACCGCGGCCGCGCCACCCACACCCGCCCCTCCGCCTCGGCCTCCTCACGCTCCCGACGTTCTTCCTCCACGGCGAGCCGGCGGGCCTCCTCCTGCTCCCGTTCCTGCGCCCGGGACCGCGGCGCCCGCTCCATCCAGACCCTTGGCGGTCATGTAGAGCCGGCGCATCGCCGGGATCACCTCCTGGCGGTGGACGTTCGCCCACGCCTTCCCCGCCGACCCCGACGTACGGTGCGCCTCGTCGACAATCACCAGGTCGAAGACATCCATCGGCAGCCCGTACGCGCCCTCATGAGCCTCGGCGATGACCGGCAGCGACGCGTACGTCGCGTACACCGTGACGGGCCCGCGCCCGTGCCACAGCCCGAGCTGGGGCGCCGACGTCGTGGTCCGGACGTCGGGCTGCCACAGCTGCGGATCGTCCTCCAGCGAACACACCGCGACAGCCGGCCCGGTATGCCCGGCCAGCCGCCACTCCCGCACCGTCTGCGTCAGCAGATCGAGCGTCGGCAGCAGCACCAGGACCCGCCCGTGTCGCGCCAGCCGGAGTGCCGCCGCAGCGGCGATGAACGTCTTCCCGGTTCCGCACGCGGCCACGACCGTAGCCCGAAGCCCCGCCTCCGGAATCCGCTTCCCCGGCGGGATATCCAGCCCCCGGACAATG
The DNA here is from genome assembly GCF_040644195.1 of Streptomyces sp. NPDC047014. Classification (NCBI taxonomy): domain Bacteria; kingdom Bacillati; phylum Actinomycetota; class Actinomycetes; order Kitasatosporales; family Streptomycetaceae; genus Streptomyces; species Streptomyces sp. NPDC047014. The sequence goes on from NZ_JBEYVX010000103.1 coordinate 19,056, forward strand.
GCCTCCACCGCCTCCTCCTGATGAGGACGCAGCACAATGTCACCGGACTTCTGCACTCGGCACTCCACGGAACTCGAAGCGGAGGGTCGGACCCGCCGGGGGAGGGGGTGACTATGTTCTCGGGATCCTACACACCTACACACATCACATCGGGTGTGATGCACACAGAATACTGTACCGCGGCTAGGCTGACGCAGTCCCGAGGAACTGAGACCCCGGACCTTGCCCTGCCGACCGCCGGTCGACAGGGTGCGAATTATGAGGAGGGGCGGACATGACCGGGAACGAGTCGATCGAGCCATCGGTGCAGCACATGCGATGGAGACTCGGCGGAGCCGGCTGGGCCAGTTGGCTGTGGTCAGTGGAAGAGGAGCAGCTGCGCGTCGCCGCCTCGTACGCAATGCAGCCCCAGGCCCTGGGCGACTTCATGACTGGCGTCCGCGATCTCCTGCTGGGATGCAGCGCGACCTTCGTGACGCTGTTCGACGAGCCGAACGGGACGAGAGTCTTCTTCAACCAGGACGGCGAAGAAGTCTTTGTACAAGTCGTGAGCTACCCCTGCCTGTGGGAGCCAGCAGACTGGTGGACAGACGCGAAGCTCGTGTGGGCCGGGAGAGTCTCCACACACGAGTTCGTGAATGCCTTCATACGCATGGTGGAGGAGCTGCTGTCGGAGCACGGCACGGACGGATACAGCCGGAACTGGTGTCACGCCTTCCCCGCCGAAGAGTGGGCATCACTTCGAGCCGCGTACAACCTCCCCAACCATCCGCCACCGCAGGCAGCCCGCGCAAGCGGGCCCAAGACCTGAAGGCGAAGCCGGAAGGTCCAGGGGTGGGAGCGTCAGCGGACACCCCAACGGGCCGTAGGCCCGTCGATTCCGCCGCTTGCGGCGGAATCTGGTGACGCGTCAACGTCACCGCCCCGGCGTAAGCCGGGGGAATTTGGCGAAGCGTCAGCGGAGCCTGCCCGGAGTCCCGCTCCAGCGTCATGGCGTCGCGGAAGCCGAACAGCTTCTCCCGCAGGGTGATCAGGATCCGCCCGTCGGGGTCCTTGAGCTCCAG
>NZ_JBEYVX010000104.1:0-19982 GCF_040644195.1 Streptomyces sp. NPDC047014
GTCCGGGGCGGAGCCCCGGCATTTCAGCCCCGCCGGCGTTTGAGGCGCGGGGCGCGGGGCGGAGCCCCGGAAACCCCGGCCCGGGCCCCCGCCCGGCGCGGCACGCCACAGCCGGGCGGGACCCCGTGCGGCACCTCGGCCCACCGGCCCGATAGCCTTCGGCTCATGACCGCACCGCTTTTCTCGGGTAGGGCCCACCGCAGCGTCGCGGCCCTCGGAGCCGTGTCCGCCGGCCTCCTCCTCCTCTCGGCCTGCGACAAGCCGACACCGCTGGCGACCGTCACGGTCGGCACCGACTCGGTGTCCGCCGAAGCCTCGTGCCACAACGACGGCAAGGAGCTCTCCGTGGAGCAGGTCCAGGAGTGCCTCACCAACCTCAAGAACCCCAAGACCGTCGAGTACGGCCGCGGCGACACCCTGCGCCTCGGCGTGGAGCCGGAGATCGTCGAGGACGGCAGCCGCTGGTCGGCGGTGCTCGACGGCCAGCCGATCACCGAGCCCTCCTCGAACACCTACCGCAGCTTCCCGGGCGCCGACGTCTTCGCGACCGGCGGCCAGGGCGAGGCCCCGACCTCCAAGAAGCTCGCGTTCCTCCAGACCAGCGAGGACGGCAAGCCGCTCGCCGTCTGGTCCTTCAACCTCAAGCTCAAGTAACCGGACGGCCCCGGTGCGCGCGCTCGTCGTGACCGCGGTGGAGGCGGAGGCGGACTCCGTCCTCACCGGTCTGGCCGGTCCGGTCCCTCATCCGGATCCCGGCCCCGGGCCGCGCCCCCTCCCCGGCGGGTACCTCGTCACGCGCCGGGACCTCCCGGGCATCGCCTTCGACGTGCTCGCCGGCGGTGTCGGACCGGCGGCCGCCGCGGCGGCCACCGCCACCGCCCTGGCCGTGGGCGGCGGCGCGTACACCCTCGTCGTGTCCGCCGGCATCGGCGGCGGGTTCGTGCCCGCCGCCCCGCCCGCGTCCCTCGTCGTCGCGGACGCGATCGTCGCCGCCGACCTGGGCGCGCAGACCCCCGACGGCTTCCTCGACGTCACCGCCCTCGGCTTCGGCCGCACCGTGCACCTGCCGCCCGCCGAGCTGGCCGCCCGCGCCGCCGAGGCCACCGGGGCGCTGCTCGCGCCGGTGCTGACCGTGTCCACCGTCACCGGGACCGCCGCCCGCGCCGCCGAGCTGACCGCGCGGCATCCGCTGGCCGGCGCCGAGGCCATGGAGGGCTTCGGGGTCGCGGAGGCCGCCGCCGCGCACGGGCTGCCCGTGCTGGAGATCCGCGCCGTGTCCAACGCCGTGGGCCCGCGCGACCGGGACGCCTGGCGCATCGGGGACGCGCTGGCCGCCCTGACCGAGGGCTTCCGCGTGCTGGGGCCCGTACTCGCGACCTGGGGAGAACGCCATGAGTGAGCCGCTGCGGATCGCCTATTCGCCCTGCCCGAACGACACCTTCGTCTTCGACGCCTGGGCGCACGGCCGGGTGCCCGGCGCGCCCGCCCTCGATGTCACCTTCGCGGACATCGACCTCACCAACGGCATGGCCGAGCGCGGCGAGCTGGACGTGCTCAAGGTGTCGTACGCGGTGCTGCCGTGGGTGCTGGAGGAGTACGCGCTGCTGCCCTGCGGCGGCGCCCTGGGCCGGGGCTGCGGCCCGCTGGTCCTCACCCGCGAGCCGGGGCTGGACCTGACCGGGCGGACGGTGGCCGTGCCGAGCGAGCGCTCCACCGCCTATCTGCTGTTCCGGCTGTGGGCGGCGGAGGTCCTGCCGGAGGGCGTGGGCAAGGTGGTCGTGCTGCCCTTCCACGAGATCATGCCGGCGGTCCGGGACGGCCGGGTGGACGCCGGACTCGTCATCCACGAGGCCCGGTTCACCTATCAGGACTACGGGCTGCACCGCCTGGCCGACATGGGCGAGCACTGGGAGTCCACCACCGGCCTGCCGATCCCGCTCGGCGCGATCGTCGCCAAGCGCTCGCTGGGCACCGAGCGGCTGCGCGCGCTGGCCGAGGCGGCCCGGACCTCGGTGCGGATGGCGTGGGAGGACCCGCAGGCGTCCCGCCCGTACGTGCGCGCCCACGCGCAGGAGCTGGACCCGGCGGTGGCGGACCAGCACATCGGGCTGTACGTCAACGAGTTCACCGCCGACCTCGGCGACGCCGGGTACGCGGCGGTGCGCGGGCTGCTGACCCGGGCGGCGGCCGAGGGCCTGGTCCCGGCCATCGCCCCGGACGCCCTCGCCTTCCCGTAGCCGCCCCGCGCCCCGGCCCCCGTACCGCGCCCCTCGTACACGGCGGCGCACACGACGGCGCCCCGCCACTCCTTCGAGTGACGGGGCGTGAGGGTGCGGGCCCGGGTGCGGGCGCCGGATCAGACGTCGAGCTGGTCGGCCACCGCGCGCAGCAGTCCGGCGATCTTCGTGCCGTGGACCTTGTCGGGGTAGCGGCCGCGCTCCAGCATCGGCGTGATGTTCTCCAGCAGGGTGGTGAGGTCCTGCACGATCGAGGCGAGCTCGTCGGGCTTGCGCCGCTGCGCCGACGCGACCGAGGGCGCGGGATCCAGTACCGTCACGGAAAGTGCCTGGTCACCGCGCTGGCCCGCGACGACACCGAACTCGACGCGCTGGCCGGGCTTGAGGGAGTCGACCCCGGCAGGGAGCACCGACGAGTGGACGAAGACGTCGCCGCCGTCGTCGCGGGAGAGAAAGCCGAAGCCCTTCTCACTGTTGAACCACTTGACCTTGCCGGTAGGCACGTCCGTCCTCTGTCCTTGCTCGTCGGGGGTCCGGAGGGCCGCGGAACGGCTCCGGACAACAGCGCAGCGGGCCATGTGTGACCCGCCACGTCAAGGCTAATGGTCCGGGGCCGGGTGACAAGACGTTCCCCGGTCCTTCGCCGTCGGCTGCCTTCGGCCAGGGAACTACCCTGGTGGGGTGACTGTTACTCCTCACTCCGACGAAGCGCGGCCCGGCGACGGACTGGTGAAGGCCGGCGGCATCGTGTTCATCGCGGGCGCCGTGGCCACCCTGGCGACGATGGCCCCCCTCTTCCTCGACATGGACCCCTTCCCCTCCTACGCGTGGGCCGTGTGCATGCTCATGGGGGTCGGCTTCGCGATCTCCGCGGCGGGGGTGCTGCGCTCGGCGGCGGCCCAGCGGCGGGCGGCGCGCGCCTCGCAGGCGGCGTAGCGGGACGGCGGCCTGCGAGGGCGCGGCTCAGGCGGCGGCGCGGCTCAGGCGGTGGCCCGGCTCAGGCGGTGGCCCGGCTCAGGCAGTGGCCGGCTCGGCCGCTCCGGCGGCTTCGGCCTGCTCGGCCCGCCCGGCCCGCCCGGCCTGCTCGGTCGCCACGTACGCGGCGAGCCACTCCGGCAGCGCGGTGAGGTCCGGCAGGACCACGTCCGCGCCGGCCGCGCGCAGTTCCTCCGCCGGGCACGGCCCGGTCGGCACCGCCACGGACAGCGCGCCGGCCGTGCGGGCCCCGCGTACGTCGCCGACGTGGTCGCCCACGTAGACCTGCGCGCCGTACTCGCGCAGGGCGACGGCCTTGGCCTCCGCCCACAGCCAGCCGACGACGGCGTCCGGCTCGATGCCGAGGTGCGCCAGGTGCAGCCGGGCGTTGGGCTCGTGCTTGGCGGTGACGACGATCGCCCGGCCGCCGAGCGCCCGCACGGCCTCGACGGCCTCGCGCGCGCCGGGCAGGGCGGGCGTCGGCGCGATGGCGTGCCCGGGGTAGATCTCCCGGTACCGGTCGGCCATCGCGGGAACCTCCGCCGCCGGGAACCAGAGCCCGAGCTCCTGCTCCAGCGGCGGCCCGAGCCGCGTCACCGCCGCGTCGGCGTCGATGTACGCCCCCGTCTCCGCCGCGAGCGCCCGGTAGGCGGCCCGGATCCCGGGCCGGGAGTCGATGAGGGTCATGTCGAGGTCGAAGCCGACGGTCAGATCCATGCCCCCATTCTGCCGACCCCGGACCACCCCCCGGCATCGGCGGGGGTAACCGCCCCGGAACGCCCGCCCAACCCCCGCGGGCGCCTCAGGTGCGGCGGGAGCGCCAGAGGAGGTACACCACCGAGGCGAGGGCGGCGGTGCGCAGCAGCCAGGGCCACATGCCGTGGAGGGCGCCGCCCAGCTGGTCCTCGGTCAGGGCCTCGCCCCAGCGGCCGTCCGTACGGCCCCACAGCCAGACCCCGGCCCCGGCCAGGACCAGGCCGGGCGGGCCCAGCACGGCCCACTTGCGCTCGGCGGGGCCCAGGACGCGCGAGGCGAACGGCAGCAGCCAGCCGATGACGAGCAGCAGCCAGTACCCGCTGAGCACCCCGGCGACGAGCACGGCGGCGGCCAGCAGCAGGAGGGCGTTCGGGCGCGGCCGGGCCGCGGGCGCGGCGGCCACCACCGGCGGCGCGGGCGCGGCCTTCGCCGCCTTCGCCGCCTCGGCCCGTGCGCGCCGCCGCTCGCGCAGGAACCGTACGAGGGTCTGCTGTTCCGGCTCCGGATCCGCCTCCTTCGCGGGCGCCTCGGCCTCGCCCGCCGCCTCCGGGTCCTCCTCCCCGTAGCCCTCCGGGAATTCCACGCCGCCCGCGAAGCCGTCGACCTGCGGCCCGCGCCCGTAGGTGCCCGGCGTCAGCCGCCACCAGTCCGGCTCGGCCCCGCCGGAGGGTCCCAGCTCGTCCAGCCCGGCCAGATGCGGCGGTACGTTCTCCCGCGCGGGCGGCGCCGGACGCGCGGCCCGCTGCGCCGGCACCGCCGACACGCCCGTGTCCGCGGGCGGCGCCGGATCGGCCCGGGTGCCGAGCCCGTCGAGGACCTCCTCCGGCGTGCCGATGCGCTCCAGGATGCGGCGCACCGCGGCCGGCGTCTCCGGTTCGTACTTGGCGCGCCGCCGGTCGATCTCGTCCCGCAGCCCCGCCACCAGCCGCATCCGGTCGGCGGAGGAGAGCTGCCTGCGCTGCGCCAGGTCCCCGACGCTGCTCAGATATGCGTAGACCAGGTGGTCGCTTTCGATCCCCACGCCCCGGCTCCTCCCGTCCGTCTCTCCCGAAGGTAGCGCGTGCGCCCGTGGAGCTGTTCCGGGCGCAGCGGATACCGTTGACCGGATGGGGACCGGCCGACGCGACCGGCCGAAGCGACCGGGAGGCGACTGTGCCCGAGCCAAGCACTGCTGCGGGAGCTCCGGAGAACGGGACCGGGGCGGCCGCACCGCGCTCGCTCGCCGAGGCGTTGCGCGCCCGCGACGACGCCGCGCTCTCCGCGCTCCTGCACGCCCGCCCCGACCTCCTCGGCCCGGTGCCCGGCGACGTGACCCAGCTCGCCACCCGCGCCGGGACCCGCGCGTCGGTGGTGCGGGCGCTGGAGCGGCTGGACCGGTTCACGCTCCAGACGGCCGAGGCCCTGGCCGTGGCCCCGGACCCGTGCCCGTACCCGGTGCTGGAGGGGCTGCTGACCGGCGGTGAGGACGAGCGGGCCCGCGCCGCGCTGCCCCGCGCACTCGGGATGCTGCGCGACCAGGCCCTCGTATGGGGCGACGACGACCGGCTGCGCCTGGTGCGCACCGCCCGCGAGTTGCTGGCGCCCTCCGCGCAGCGGCCCTCGCCGACCGGGCTCGGGCCGACCGTCGCCGAGGCCACCGCCGGGATGTCGCCGACACGCGTGCAGGAGATCGTGGCGGCGGCCGGGCTGCCCGCCACGCACGACCCGGTGTCCGCCGTCACCGCGCTGACCGCGCTCTTCACCGACCAGGAGCGGATGTCCGCGCTGCTGGACGAGGCCCCGGCGGAGGCCCACCAGGTGCTGGGACGGCTCGTGTGGGGGCCGCCGTACGGGGAGGTGACGCCGCATCCGGCGCCGCCCGTGCGCTGGCTGCGCGACCGGGGCCTGCTGCTGCCCGCGACCGCCCGCACGGTGGTGCTGCCGCGCGAGGTGGCTTTGCACCTGCGCGGCGGGCTCGCGCACCGGGACACCGCCCCGCAGGCCCCGCCGGTGCCCGCGCACCACGAGCACCGTCCACAGCTTGTGGACGCGAACGCCGCCGGGCAGGCGCTGGCCGCGCTGGCCACCGTCGAGGAGCTGGTGAAGTCCTGGGAGCACGCCGGTCCGCTGTTGCTCCGGGCGGGTGGGCTGGCCGTACGGGACCTCAAGCGGGCGGCGGCCGCCCTGGACACCACGGAGGCGTCGGCGGCCTTCTGGATCGAACTGGCCTACGCGGCCGGTCTGCTGGCCGGGGACGGCGAGGCCGACGAGCGCTACGCGCCCACCCCCGCCTTCGACGACTGGATCGAACTCCCGCCCGCCGAGCGGTGGTCGGCGCTGGCCACCGCCTGGCTCCCGGCCACCCGCACCGCGGGCCTCGTCGGCGAGCAGGACACCAAGGCGCGCACCCTGTCCGCGCTCGGCCCGGACCTGGACCGCTCCGCCGCGCCCGAGGTGCGCCGCCGCGTCCTGGAGCTGCTGGCGGCCCTGCCCGAGGGCGGCTCCGCCGACCCGGAGGCGCTGCTGGAGCGGCTGGCGTGGGAGCGGCCCGTACGCGGGACGAGCGGGCTGCGGGCCCGGCTGGCGCACTGGGCGCTGACCGAGGCCGAGGTGCTGGGCGTGACCGGGCGCGGCGCCCTGTCCGGGCCCGGCCGCGCCCTGCTGGAGCACGCGGACCCGGCGCCCCGGCTGGCGCCGCTGCTGCCGGAGCCGGTGGACCACGTGCTGCTCCAGGCGGACCTGACGGCGGTGGCGCCGGGGCCGCTGCGCCGGCCGCTGGGCGACACGCTGGCCGTGCTGGCGGACGTGGAGTCCAAGGGCGGGGCGACGGTGTACCGCTTCACGCCCGGTTCGGTGCGCCGGGCCCTGGACGCCGGGCACGCCGCCGCCGATCTGCACGCCTTCCTCAAGGAGCACAGCCGTACGCCCGTTCCGCAGCCGCTGGCCTACCTGATCGACGACGTGGCCCGCCGGCACGGGCACCTGCGGGTGGGCGCGGCCTCCTCGTACGTGCGCTGCGACGACGACGCGGTGCTGGGCGAGATCCTGGCCGACCGGCGCTCGGCCGGGCTGGGTCTGCGCCGGCTCGCGCCGACGGTGCTGGCCGCGCAGGCGGATCCGGCGGGGCTGCTGGAGGGGCTGCGGGCGATGGGCTACGCCCCGGCCGCGGAGTCCGGTACCGGCGATGTGGTGGTGGCGCGGGCCGACGCGCACCGGACACCGCCGCGCGCGGCGCCGGTCCCGGTCCCGGAGGGCCCGCCGGTGCCGGACGCGACGCTGCTGGCGGCGGCCGTACGGGCCATCCGCGCGGGCGATCTGGCGGCGACGGCGGTACGCAAGGAGCCGGCGGCCTCGGCGGCCCCGTCCCCGGGGGCGCCGGACGGGCTGCCGCGCACGAGCCCGGCGGAGACCCTGGCGACGGTGCAGGCGGCGGCGCTGACCGGGTCGGCGGTGTGGATCGGCTATGTGAACGCGGAGGGCGCGGCCAGCCAGCGGGTCATCGCGCCGGTGCGGGTGGAGGGCGGCTTCGTCACCGGCTACGACCACACGGCGGACGAGGTGCGTACGTACGCGCTGCACCGGGTCACGGGCGTCGCGGAACTGGCGGAGGACCAGGTGTGAGCGCCGCCGCGGGCGCCCGGCCGTAGAGCGCTGGGGCCGTAAACCGCTGGGGCCGTAAACCGCTGGCGGCGCGGGCGCGCCTTCGCGCAGGCTGGGGCCATGTCCGACGTACCGAACGCGCCGCACGTACCGGTCCGCCGGATCCGGGCGGCGCACACCGACACCACGCTCACCGTCTACCAGGCGTACGCGCCCCGGCTGGGCGTGCCGGCGGCCCGCGACGGGCGGTTCCCGGCGGACTGGAAGCGGGAGCGGATGACGTGGATCAAGCCGTCGTTCCTGTGGATGATGTACCGCTGCGGCTGGGCGGCCAAACCCGACCAGGAGACCGTACTGGCGGTGGAGATCACCCGCGAGGGCTTCGACGGGGCGCTGCGCGAGGCGTGCCTGTCGCACTACGTACCGGCCGTGCACGGGGACCGGGAGGCGTGGCGGAGGACCCTGTCGCGGTCCCCGGTGCGGGTGCAGTGGGACCCGGAGCGGAACCTGTGCCTGGACCCGCTGCCGTACCGCTCGCTCCAGCTGGGCCTGTCGGGACGGGCCTCGCGGGCCTACGCCGACGCGTGGACGGTCTCCATCCGCGATGTCACGCCGCTGGTGCACGAGATCCACGCCCTGGTGCGCGCGGGCGAGCCAGAGGCGGCGCGCGCCCTGCTGCCAGTGGAGACGGCCTACCCGGCGCCGCCGCTGCCGCACCTGGGCGCCTGAGGATCCCCGCGCGGGCGGTCAGTCGCGGACGAGCAGCACGATCAGCCCGACGACGACACCCACCAGCACGGCGAGCAGCGAGTAGCGGGGCCGGGAGGCGCGCAGCACCGGCAGGTGGGCGTCCACGGAGAAGCGGCCCGGCCCGGTGAGGGTGAGCGCGATGACGGAGGCGAAGAGCACCGTCTCCAGTTCCACACCCCGGGGCCCGAAGTAGACCTCCAGCCCCCGCACGTCCAGCACGTTGACGAAGACGCCGATCAGCGCGGCCCCGGCCAGCGGCGTCAGCAGCCCGAGGGCGAGCCCGAGCCCGCCCAGCAGCTCCGAGAGCCCGGCGATCACGGCCATGGCGTCACCGGCCGGGTAGCCGGCCATCGTGAAGCCCTTGCCCGTCTTGTCGAGCCCCGGCCCGCCGAACCAGCCGAAGAGCTTCATCGCACCGTGCCCGGCCATGCTGAGCCCGACGACGAGCCGCAGCAGGAGCAGCCCGGCGTCATGGGTGGCGGTGGCGGTGGGCGCGGGCTCCGAGAGGGCGCTGAACAGCGCGCGGTCCCGTCGGTCTTGCGTCATGGGCATCCGTCCGTACGTCGCCTGCGGGCGTCGGCCACCCTACGACGCCCTCCCCCGCCCACCCCCGCGTGCACGCCGACACCCCCACCCACGACCCGTTCGGCCCAGTTCCCCGCCCGGGCCGCGTGGATACGGCGTCAGCGGGCCGGGTACGCACCGAGGAAGGCGGCGACGGCCAGGGTGATCATCACGCCTGCGGCCCCGAGTCCGATGAGGAGGAGGGTCGCGGCGAGGGCCGCGTCCCCGGCCGTGCCGGACGGCGAGGAACGGACGGTCACCAGGTGCGGTCTGCCGGGGTGGTAGGCGACCTGGACGGTGGCCGCACTGCTCCTGGTGTACACGCTGCGGCTCACGCCGTGCGGGTCGGTGTACACGTAGGTCCCGAAGGTGGCGCCCAGGACGTCCGCGTTCCCGGCTCTCACCGCCTCGACGGTGATGCCGTTCCGGGGCAGGTACCACTGGCGGTACACGTTCTCCGCACCCATGGCGCCGAAGGCGGCGATGCCCGCGCCGAAGGGGCCGACCAGCAGGATCTCGATCGCGAGGGTCCACTCCCCGTGGATCCCGACGGCGAGCGCCAGGGCGGAGAAGAAGAGGCCGGCGGCGAGCGCCCAGATCTTCCGACCGCGCTTGCGCCCGTGCTGTCGCCGCTCTTCCGGCGACTCGGCCAGGGCGCGTGCGGTGACCAGGGCCGAGCCGTCGACCGTCCCGGCCTGCCCGGTGCGCGGCGGCAGGGCCGCGTTGACGGCGTCGGCGAACAGGCTGACGGCGGCCGCGCTCACGCCGTCCACCCGGTGGAGGGTGGGCGCCGCCCCGGCCGGGGCGGTGAGCTCGACGGCGACGCCGCGCCCCTCCGGGCGGACCCGCCCGATCGCCGGGAGGGGGATCCGCAGCTCCTCGGCGGCCCGGCGCAGCACCAGCGCGTCACCGTCGAACCGGAGCACGGTCCCCTGGGAGCCGCGCAGGACGGGTACAGGCGAGGCGATCGACATGTCCATGATCGTAGAGGCCGGCGGGGATCACCGGGAGAGCCCGGAGACACAAGGCCGCCCGCACCCCTCGTCCGGGGGACGGCCCCGTCACGGGCGATGATGCGGCAGACTGGAAGTTTGGCCGTCCGCGCCCGGGCGGAGCCATCCCAGCCGGAAAGGGACGCAGGTGAACGGACCGCTCATCGTCCAGAGCGACAAGACCCTCCTGCTCGAAGTCGACCACGAGCTCGCCGGAGCGGCGCGGCGGGCCATCGCGCCGTTCGCCGAGCTGGAGCGGGCGCCCGAGCACATCCACACCTACCGGATCACCCCGCTCGGGCTGTGGAACGCCCGCGCCGCCGGGCACGACGCCGAGCAGGTCGTCGACGCGCTCGTGGAGTACTCCCGCTACCCGGTGCCGCACGCGCTGCTCGTCGACGTCGCGGAGACCATGGCCCGCTACGGCCGGCTCACCCTCTCCAAGCACCCGGTGCACGGGCTGGTCCTCACCAGCACCGACCGGCCGGTGCTGGAGGAGATCCTGCGCTCGAAGAAGATCGCCCCGCTGGTGGGGGCGCGGCTCGACGCCGACACCGTGGCCGTGCACCCCTCCGAGCGCGGGCAGATCAAGCAGACGCTGCTCAAGCTGGGCTGGCCCGCCGAGGACCTCGCCGGGTACGTGGACGGCGAGGCGCACCCCATCGACCTGGCCGAGGACGGCTGGGCGCTGCGCCCGTACCAGCAGCAGGCCGTGGAGGGCTTCTGGCACGGCGGCTCCGGTGTGGTCGTCCTGCCCTGCGGCGCGGGGAAGACCCTGGTCGGGGCGGGGGCGATGGCCAAGGCCAGGGCGACCACGCTGATCCTGGTGACGAACACCGTCTCGGCCCGCCAGTGGAAGCACGAGCTGGTGAAGCGGACCTCGCTGACCGAGGACGAGATCGGTGAGTACTCCGGCACGCGCAAGGAGATCCGGCCCGTCACCATCGCCACGTACCAGGTGCTCACCACGAAGCGGAAGGGCGTCTATCCGCACCTGGAGCTGTTCGACTCCCGGGACTGGGGCCTGATCGTCTACGACGAGGTGCACCTGCTGCCCGCGCCGGTCTTCAAGTTCACCGCCGACCTCCAGGCCCGCCGCCGCCTCGGCCTGACCGCGACGCTGGTCCGCGAGGACGGCCGCGAGTCGGACGTCTTCTCCCTCATCGGGCCGAAGCGCTTCGACGCCCCGTGGAAGGAGATCGAGGCGCAGGGCTACATCGCGCCCGCCGACTGCGTGGAGGTGCGGGTCAACCTGACCGAGTCGGAGCGGCTGGCCTACGCCACCGCCGAGACGGAGGAGAAGTACCGCTTCTGCGCGACGACGGCGACCAAGCGCAAGGTCACCGAGGCGCTGGTGCGCAAGCACCGGGGCGAGCAGACCCTCGTCATCGGCCAGTACATCGACCAGCTCGACGAGCTGGGCGAGCACCTGGACGCGCCCGTGATCAAGGGCGAGACCTCCAATGCCCAGCGCGAGAAGCTGTTCGACGCCTTCCGCGAGGGCGAGATCAACGTGCTGGTCGTGTCGAAGGTCGCGAACTTCTCCATCGACCTGCCGGAGGCCACCGTCGCCATCCAGGTGTCGGGCACCTTCGGCTCCCGCCAGGAGGAGGCCCAGCGGCTGGGCCGGGTGCTGCGTCCGAAGGCGGACGGCCACGAGGCGCGCTTCTACTCGGTCGTCGCCCGCGACACCATCGACCAGGACTTCGCCGCGCACCGCCAGCGCTTCCTGGCCGAGCAGGGCTACGCCTACCGGATCATGGACGCCGACGAGCTGCTGGCGGGCGACTGACCCGCCTGCCGCGTCGGCTCAGCGGCGTATGACGCCGGCGGCCTCGGCGTTCTCGGCGTACTCGCCGAGGACGACGACGCTCACGGCGGCCGCGGCGAAGACCTTCGCGGCATGCAGCAGATCACCGAGCCGGTGGCGCGGCGGGGAGTCGGAAAGGGCGGTGGCGCCGCTCGGGCGCCCGCCCCGGGTCGGGGTGAAGGTTGCGGTGCTCATGAATCCATGGTGCGTCCGCGGCCGCTTCCGCACATCGCTCCCGAGAGCGAATCTCCGGGCCCGCGCCCTCCCTCTCACGGCTGAGGGCCCCGGCCGCGCGTACCACCTCAGGTCTGACACTCCTGAGTACGACGGGGTACGGCACCCGTACGGGTGCCTCCCCGGCCGCCCCGTTATTCGTTCGCGCCGCCCCGCCCCGCTGACTACAATCTCCGCTCTTGCCGCCTCCCACCGCCCCACCGGGGAGAGCCGCCCTCCGGCCGGAAACCGGCGGGCATCTGTTCCGTACCAGCAGCTGGAGGCAGTCCCGTGCCCGCGCACGCCCCCGAAACCCCGCCGCACCCCAAGACGCCCGAGCCCGCCGCAGCCGCCGCACCGGCACCGGCACCCGCCTCTGCCGCACCGGCCCCCGCCCCCGCCCCCGCCGACCCCCTCGGCCGCGAACGCGCCCACCTCGCCGCCTCCCGCTCCGCCCTGCGCGCCATGCGCGAGGACGCCGAGGCCCTGGACATCAGCGACGTCACCGCGAACTGGGTCAACGCCCTCGTCCTGCGCGCCCAGCTCGACGACCGCATCAAGGCCCTCGCCGACCTCGCCCACACCCCCCTCTTCTTCGGCCGCCTCGACTACCTCCACGCCCCCGGCGCCGAGCTCGCCGAGGGCGCGGGCGGCGAGCAGTTCTACATCGGCCGCCGCCACGTCCACGACGCCGAGGGCGACCCGATGGTCATCGACTGGCGCGCCCCCGTCTCCCAGCCCTTCTACCGCGCCTCCAAGAAGGACCCGCAGGACATCGCGCTGCGCCGCCGCTTCGGCTACACCGGCGGCGAGCTCACCGCCTACGAGGACGAGCACCTGTCCGACCCGGCCGAGACCGCCGCCGTCAGCAAGCTGCTCCAGCAGGAGATCGAACGGCCGCGCGTCGGCCCCATGCGCGACATCGTCGCCACGATCCAGCCCGAGCAGGACGAGATCGTGCGCTCCGGCCTCTCCGGCTCCGTCTGCGTGCAGGGCGGCCCCGGCACCGGCAAGACGGCCGTCGGCCTGCACCGCGTCGCGTACCTCCTCTACGCGCACCGCGACCGCCTGGCCCGCACCGGCACCCTCGTCATCGGCCCGAACCGCTCCTTCCTCCACTACATCGAGCAGGTCCTCCCGGCCCTGGGCGAGCTGGAGGTCAAGCAGGCCACCGTCGACGACCTCGTCGCCCGCGAGGGCCTGGAGGTACGCGGTACGGACGCGGCCGCCACCGCCGTCGTCAAGGGCGACGCCCGCATGGCGGAGGTCCTGCGCCGCGCGGTCCGCTCGCACGTCACGGAGCCGGCCGAACCGCTGATGGTCGTACGGGGCTCACGGCGCTGGCGGGTCCCGGCGTACGAACTGGCCGAGATGGTGCGGGAGCTCCAGGACCGCGACATCCGCTACGGCGCCGCCCGCGACGCCCTCCCGCAGCGCATCGCGCACGCCGTGCTCGTACGGATGGAGCAGGCGGGCGAGGCCCCGGACGACCGGGTGCAGGACGCGGTGGCCCGCAACCCGGCGGTCAAGGCGGCGGTGAAGGCGGTCTGGCCCGCGGTGGAGCCGGCGAAGCTGGTGCTGCGGCTGCTGTCCGACGCGGAGTTCCTGGCCGCGCACGCGGAGGGTGTCCTCACGGAGGAGGAGCAGAAGTTGCTGCTGTGGCAGAAGCCGTTCCGCAGCGTGCGGTCCGCGAAGTGGTCGGCGGCGGACCTGGTGCTCATCGACGAGGCGTCGGACCTGGTGGAGCGCACGCACTCCCTGGGCCATGTCGTCCTCGACGAGGCGCAGGACCTCTCCCCGATGCAGTACCGCGCGGTCGGCCGCCGCTGCACGACGGGCTCGGCGACGGTCCTCGGCGACCTCGCGCAGGGCACGACGCCGTGGGCCACGCGCAGCTGGGCGGAGGCCCTGGGCCACCTGGGCAAGCCGCAGGCGGCCGTGGAGGAACTGACGGCGGGCTTCCGCGTCCCCCGCGAGGTGATCGCCTACGCCTCCCGCCTCCTCCCCCACATCTCCCCGGGCCTGGCCCCGGTCTCCTCGGTCCGCGAAACGCGGGGCTCGCTCCGCATCTCCCACGTGGACGCCCTCACCCCCGCGGTGGTGGCGGCCTGCGAGGAGTCCCTGACCCACGAAGGCTCGGTCGGCCTGATCGCGGCGGACGCCCGCATCGCCCCGTTGGCGGAAGCGCTGCGGTCGGCGGGGCTCCCCCACCTCTCCCCCGGAGAGGAGACGACAGCGGCCTCCCGCCTGACCCTCGTCCCGGCGTCGCTGGCGAAGGGCCTGGAGTACGACTACGTCGTCCTGGACGAGCCGGCGGCGATCGTGGACGGCGAACCGGACGAACGCACGGGCCTCCGCCGCCTGTACGTCTGCCTCACCCGAGCCGTCTCGGGCCTCACAGCCCTCCACCACGCCCCTCTCCCGGCGCCGCTGTCCTGACGGGGCCGGGCTCGCCTCAATCGCGGGCGAGGCTTGATTGGGGCTCCGCCCCGGGCCCCCCGCGCCTCAAACGCTGGCGAAGCTGGGCGAACCGGCCTCCGGCCGGCTCCCTGGGGCTCCGCCCCAGACCCCGCGCCTCAAACGCCGGCGAGGCTGATTCCTGCCGCCCGCCACCGCTCGCACCACGAAGCCCCAATCCCAGCCGCACCACACCCAGCCTCGCCGGCGTTTGAGGCGCGGGGCTCGGGGCGGAGCCCCAATCAAGCCCCGTCGGCGATTGAGGCGCGGGGGCCCGGGGGCGGAGCCCCCAACCCAGCCTCGCCGGCGTTTGAGGCGCGGGGGCTCGGGGGCAGCGCCCCCGCAACGGCGCCGCACCCGGCAGCAGCGGCACCACCGCACCACTCCAGCCCCGTCGGCGTTTGAGGCGCGGGGGCCCGGGGGCAGCGCCCCCGCAGCGGCGGCGCGGCCGAAAGACCAGCGGGGCGTCACGTCAGCGCGTGGCGCCATTCCGCTACCGCGGTCGCCGAGACCGGGCGGCCCCAGCCGTCGGGACGGGCCGCGCCGCCAATGTGGAAGGCGTCCACGCCCCCCGCCCTCAGCCCCGGCACGTGCGAGAGCCGCAGCCCCCCGCCCACCAGGATCCGCGCCCCGTACCCCGGCTCGCCACCCCTCGCCGCCTCCGCCAGGAGGACCGGGAGCCCCGCGTCCACACCCGACGCCGCCCCCGCCGTCAGGTACGTGTCCAGCCCCGGCAGGTCCGCCAGCGCCTTCCGGAGCTGGTCCCGGTCCGCCGCCCGGTCAATGGCCCGGTGGAAGGTCCACGCGCACCCCTCCAGCTCCGCCACCACCGCCTCCACCGCCGCCAGATCCGGCGTGCCGTCCGCATGCAGGAAGCCCAGGACGAACTCCCGCGCCCCCTCCTCCCGCAGCTCCCGCGCCCGCGCGGCCAGACCCGCGACGTCCCCCGCCGCGAAGCCGTCCGCCGTACGGATCATCACCCGCAGCGGGATGTCCACCGCGTCCCGGATCGCGGCGAAGGTCTCGCGCGCCGGGGTGAGCCCGTCGGCGGCCATGTCGGTGACCAGCTCCAGCCGGTCGGCCCCACCGGCCTGGGCCGCGACCGCGTCCTCCACGTCGAGGGCGATCACCTCCAGGAGCGCACGGTTGCTCATTCGATCCCATCCTTCGAGAAGCCAAACACAATAGGTCTAGTCCAATATCAGGGTACGGGCCCCCCACCGCCCTCCACCAGCACCATCACGCCACCCCCACAATGTCCGCATGGACACAGGCATCCCGCGCACCGACACCACCGGCACCACGGGCACCACCGGCACCACCGACACCTCGGATCCCCGCACCGCCGATCTCCGCGCCCGCTGGCACGCCACCGTCACCGCCGCCACCCACGACACACACCCCGACCCCGCCCCCTACGCCGACCGCCTCCTCACCGCCTGGGCGGAGCCCCAGCGCCGGTACCACACCACCGCGCACCTGGCCGACGTACTCGCGCGCATCGACGTACTCGCGCCCCACGCCGCCGACCCCGCCGCCGTCCGCCTCGCCGCCTGGTTCCACGACGCCGTCTACCGCCCCGACCGCTCCGAGAACGAGGAGCGCAGCGCCGCCCTGGCCGAGCGCGCCCTCCCCGAGCTGGGCATATCCCCCGCCCGCACCGCCGAGGTCGCCCGCCTGGTCCGGCTCACCGTCACCCACGACCCCGCCCCCGGGGACACCGACGGCGAGGTCCTCTGCGACGCCGACCTGGCCGTGCTCGCGGGCGACCCCCCGGCCTACGCCGCCTACGCGGCCGCCGTCCGCGCCGAGTACGCCTTCGTCCCCGACGACGCCTTCCGCACCGGCCGCGCCGCCGTCCTGCGCCAGCTCCTCGCCCTGCCCCGCCTCTTCCGCACCCCCTACGGCACCACGCACTGGGAGTCCCCGGCCCGCGCCAACCTCTCCGCGGAGCTGGCCGAGCTGACCGAGCCGGACGAGCTGACCGAGCCGGACGAGCCGACCCAGCTGCCCGAGCCGGACGAAGCGGCACCACCGCAGGGAATTTGATCGCGTTCGCGCCGGTTGGTGACTGTCATGCCCGCAGACGCCGCCCACCCCAGCCCCCGCACGCCCGGCACGCCCGGCACGCCCCGCACCCGCATGCCCGTAGCCGTCTACATCCTCGGCCTCTCCGTCTTCGCCCTCGGCACGAGCGAGTTCATGCTCTCCGGGCTGCTCCCGCCCATAGCCGCCGACATGGGCGTCAGCATCCCGCAGGCGGGCCTGCTCATCTCCGCCTTCGCCATCGGCATGGTCGTCGGTGCCCCCCTGCTGGCCGTGGCCACCCTGCGCCTCCCCCGCCGCACCACCCTCGTCTCCCTCATCAGCCTCTTCGGCCTTGGGCAGGTCGCGGGCGCGCTCGCCCCCTCGTACGAACTGCTCTTCGCCTCCCGCGTCGTCTCCGCCCTCGCCTGCGCCGGCTTCTGGGCCGTCGGCGCGGCCGTCGCCATCGCCATGGTCGACAAGGACCAGCGGGCCCGCGCCATGGCCGTCATGATCGGCGGCCTCTCCATCGCGAATGTCCTCGGCGTCCCCGCCGGCGCCTTCCTCGGCGAGCACCTGGGCTGGCGCTCCGCCTTCTGGGCCGTGGGCCTCGCCTCCGCGATCGCCCTCGCCGGCATCCTCGCGCTGATCCCCCGCATCCCGCTGCCCGCCGAGCGCCCGGGCCTCGGCCGCGAGCTGCGCATCTACCGCGACCGCCAGGTCTGGCTCGCCATCGGCATCACCGCCCTCGGCGCGGGCGGCGTCTTCTGCGCGTTCAGCTACCTCTCCCCGCTGCTCACGGACGTGGCCGGGCTGGACTCCCAGTGGGTGCCGTGGATCCTCGGCCTCTTCGGGATCGGCGCGCTCGTCGGCACCACCGTCGGCGGCCGGGTCGCCGACGCGCACCTGTTCGGCGTGATGATCTGGGGCATCACCGCCTCCACCGTCTTCCTCACCGCCCTCGCCCTGCTGGCCTCGGCCGCGGCCGCCGCGATCGCGCTGTCCTTCCTGCTGGGCTTCTCGGCCTTCTTCACCGCCCCCGCCCTCAACGCCCGCATGTTCAACGTGGCCGGCGCCGCCCCCACCCTGGCCGGAGCCACCACCACCGCCGCGTTCAACCTCGGCAACACCGGCGGCCCCTGGCTCGGCGGCACCGTCATCGACGCGGGCCTCGGCTTCTCCGCCACCGCCTGGGCGGGCGCCGCCATGACCGTCACCGCGATCGGCCTCGCGCTCGTCGCCCTGCGCCTGGACCGCCGTACGCCGCCCCGCCCGGCCCGCGTCATCGCCTCGGGCACGCCGGCCGCGGGCCGCGCGGAGGAAGCCGCCGGGGAGCCCGCCCGCGCCTGACGCCGGGCCCGCGCCCTGGGCCCCGTACGGCGGCCCCGGCCCCGTACGGCGGCCCCGGCCCCGGTCGCCGCCCCGCACCCGGCTTCCTACGATGGGAAGGTCCGCCCGGAGCCCTTACGCGAGCCAGGCCGGGGCCCCGGGGACCGCTCGGGGAGTGCGCAGAGGTGATCCGCCATGACCCGCGACCGGACGACCCCCCACCGCACCACCCGCCACCGCACCGCCCGTTCCCGCTCCCGCGCCGCCCGCCACCGGACCCCCGCCGTCCTGGCCGCCGCCACCCTCCTGCTCTCCGCGCTCTGCGCGGGCCAGGCCCCCGCGGCCGCCCCGCCCGGCCGGGTGGGCGTCGACCCGGTGGTCGCGGAGAAGCTGGACGACGCGATCACCGCCGCCATGCGCGAGGCGGACATCCCCGGGGTGGGCGTCGGCCTGTGGATCGACGGCGACGAGTCCTACGTCCGCTCCTTCGGCACCTCCGACAAGACCACCGGCACCCCCATCAAGACCGACATGCACACCCGCATCGGCAGCGTCACCAAGACCTTCACCGTCACCGGCGTCCTCCAGCTCGTCGACGAGGGCAGGATCCGCCTCGACGCGCCCGTCTCCACCTACCTCGACGGCATCCCCGGCGGCGACCGCATCACCGTCCGGCAGCTCGCGGACATGCGCAGCGGGCTCTACAACTACACCGAGGACCCGCGCTGGCTGTCCACCTTCCAGGCCGACCCGTACCGCTCCTGGACCCCGCAGGAGCTGCTGGACATCGCCTTCCGCCACCCGGCCGACTTCCCGCCGGGGGCGCGCTGGGCGTACTCCAACACGAACACGGTTGTACTCGGCCTCCTCGTGGAGAAGATCAGCGGCCAGCCCCTCCACACCTACCTCGAACAGCACGTCTTCGCCCCCGCCGGCCTGGACGCGACCTCCCTGCCCACCGGCGCGGAGATCACCAGCCCGTACGTGCACGGCTACACGAACTTCACCGCCGACGGCGCGACCGTCGACGCCTCGGGCTGGAACCCCTCCTGGGGCTGGTCGGCGGGCGCGATGATCTCCACGATCGACGACCTGCGCGCGTGGGTCCCGACCCTGGTGGACGGCCGCCTCCCCGACGGCGGCCGCCTCCTGGAGCCCGGCACCCAGGCCCAGCGGCTGCGGATGCTCCCCACGGGCCACCCGGACGTGGGGTACGGCCTCGGCATCGCCCGGATCGACGGCTGGATCGGGCACAACGGCGAACTGCCCGGCTACGAGACCATCGCGGTCCGCCTCCCGCAGGCGCGGGCGACGCTCGTCATCGTGGTGAACTCGGACGTGGACGGTAAGACGGGCAGCCTCAGCTCGCTGATCGCGAACCGCGTCACGAAGATCGTCACCCCGGACCACGTCTGGGACCTCCCCCCGGCGGCCCAGCCCCAGGCCGTCCCGGAGCCCACCCCGTCCTCCACCCCGACCCCCTAACGGGGAGCGGGACGCCCCTTGGGCCGCCGCAACCCGGCGGCGGTCAACCGCCGCACCAACTCCTTGCTCCCGACCTCCACGGCCCCGGCCCGCACGGCATCGGCGTAGCGATACGAGGGCACGTCGTAGTGATCCCGCTCGAAGGCCCTGGCCGGGCACCCTATTCCGGCCGCGAAAGCATGCAGCTCCTCATAGGACACGTCACTCACCAGATGTGACCACATGCGCCCGTGGCCGGGCCAGGTGGGCGGGTCGATGTAGACGGTCATCCGAGTACGGACCCGAGCCCACCGACGGCGGCCACCCGCACGCCCGCCTCCGAGCACACCCAGTGCGGATCGGGTCCGAGCTCGGGCTCGACGTCGAGGGCGTGCGGTTCGCCGTGGTTGCAGACGGGGCAGAGCGGCCAGCGGCCGTACTTCTCCAGCAGCGCGTCCTGCACGTCCTGGGCCACGAGCCCGGCGAGGAAGCCGACCCCCTCGGGCCACTGCTCCACCCACCACCGGCGGTGCGTGACGGAGTCCTCGACGAGGGAGACGACATCGGCGTCGGCGACTTTGCCGGCGGCGAGATCGGCCAGTACGAGGGCGCGGGCGACGTGCAGAGCCTGTTCCAGGGGGCTCGAATACTCCATGGCCCCATTGTGACCCCGATTTCAGCCCCGCCGGCGTTTGAGGCGCGGGGCTCGGGGCGGAGCCCCATCCCAGCCTCGCCGGCGTTTGAGGCGCGGGGGCCAGGGGCGCGCTGGCGGTGCCCGCCGACGCGGAACCGGCGCTGCGGATGGCCGCCGCGCTCGGCTACCGGGAGACC
>NZ_JBEYVX010000105.1:0-19919 GCF_040644195.1 Streptomyces sp. NPDC047014
TTTAACCCTCCGGCCACCCCCGACAACTCCACAGGAATCACTCCCCTCTTTCCCTACACGCCGCTCTCCCGATCTCCGAGGCGGGGGACGCGGGCGCCCGCTCCGCCGTCGACGGCGCCGAGGACCACGAGCTGCTGTGGTTCGGCGTCCAGGAGATCCCGGGGCTGCTGAAGTGATACGCGGCAGCCATATCGTCTGGGACTGGAACGGCACCCTCCTCCACGACATCGACGCCGTCATGGCCGCGACGAACGCCTCCTTCGCCGAGCTCGGCTTCGCGCCGATCACCCTGGAGACCTACCGCGAGCTGTATGTCGTACCGGTGCCGAAGTTCTACGAGCGCCTCATGGGCCGGCTGCCCACCGAGGAGGAGTGGCTGCTCATGGACGAGACCTTCCACCGGCACTACTGGGCCGCCGCCGACGGCGCCGGGCTCGCCGAGGGCGCCCGGGACCTGCTCGTGGCCTGGGAGCGCGACGGGCTCACCCAGTCCCTGCTGTCCCTCGCGCCCCACGACAAGCTCGTCCCGCTGGTGCGCTCGCACGGCATCCACGGGCATTTCCTGCGCGTCGACGGGCGCACCGGCCCCTCGCACACCTCCAAGGCGGTGCATCTCGTACGCCACCTGGCGGCCCTGGACGGGACGGGTGTGACCGCGAGCCGTACGGTCCTCATCGGAGACGCCGTGGACGACGCGCTCGCCGCCGCGCACGTCGGCGCCCGCGCGGTGCTCTACACGGGCGGTTCGCACAGCCGCCGCAGTCTGGAATCGGCCGGGGTGCCCGTCGTGGACACCCTGGCGGAGGCCGTCCTGACTGCTCGCGAGCTGGCCGGATAGCGACGGGACGGCGATGTGACGGGTGATGCGCGGGGGGCTGCATGGACCGCCGGTCACGTCGCTGGCCAGAGTGTCAAAGTTCCACCCCAAGATTTGTACAGATGCAGCGAATGACGACTTGGGGGTAGGTCGGGATAGCCTTGTACCCGTGATCAGCGCGATACGCCTCGGGGGCACTGGAGCCTCCGGCCTGCGCCCGGCGCACGACAGTGCCCGGGCAGCCTGCGCTGATCTCCGCCACCGGGACCCCCAGCCGATCTTGGCTCGTTCTGTTCCGGTCGGCCTTCTCGACGGCATAGCGTCGATCCCGGACGGACACCCCGCCTCGCGGAGCTATGCCATTCCTTCCTTCACCTACGTCACGCAATGGCGCGCGACAGGAGCCAGAGGACATGCAGACCAAGCTGGACGAAGCAAAGGCCGAGCTGCTCGCACGGGCGGCCCGGGTAGCTGAGCACAGCCCGGCCGGGGGGCTACTTCCGACTGGGTCCGAGCAGGGAGAGCGTCCCGACCAGGACACGCTGCTCTCCTATCTCCAGCGCTACTACCTGCACACGGCACCCGAGGACCTGACGGACCGGGACCCGGTCGACGTGTTCGGAGCCGCGCTGTCGCACTACCGGCTGGCCGAGAAGCGGCCGCAGGGCACCGCGAACGTGCGCGTGCACACGCCCACGGTGGAGGAGAACGGCTGGACCTCCAGCCACTCCGTCGTCGAGGTCGTCACCGACGACATGCCCTTCCTCGTGGACTCCGTGACCAACGAGCTGTCCCGCCAGGGCCGCGGCATCCACGTCGTGATCCACCCGCAGGTCGTCGTCCGCCGTGACATCACCGGCAAGCTGATCGAGATCCTGGGCCCCGACTGCGACGCGCACGGCCCCGCCACCGCGCGCCCCCACGACTCCCTCGTCGAGTCCTGGATCCACGTCGAGATCGACCGCGAGACCGACAAGGCCGACCTCAAGCAGATCACCGTCGACCTCCAGCGCGTCCTGTCCGACGTCCGCGAGTCCGTCGAGGACTGGGAGAAGATGCGCGACGCCGCGCTGCGCATCGCCGACGCCCTGCCCGAGGAGCCCACCGCCCCGGACCTGCGCGAGTACGAGCTGGAAGAGGCCCGCGAGCTGCTGCGCTGGCTCGCCGACGACGCCTTCACCTTCCTCGGCTACCGCGAGTACAACCTCGTAGACGGCGACTCGCTGTCCGCCGTGCCCGGCACCGGCCTCGGCATCCTGCGCTCCGACCCGCACCACAGCGGCAAGGACGACGGCCACCCGGTCTCGCCCTCCTTCAACCGGCTGCCGGCCGACGCCCGCGCCAAGGCCCGCGAGCACCGCCTGCTGGTGCTGACCAAGGCCAACAGCCGCTCCACCGTGCACCGCCCCTCGTACCTCGACTACGTGGGCGTGAAGAAGTTCGACGCCGACGGCAACGTCGTCGGCGAGCGCCGCTTCCTCGGCCTGTTCTCCTCCGCCGCCTACACCGAGTCGGTGCGCCGGGTCCCCGTCATCCGCCGCAAGGTCACCGAGGTCCTCGACGGCGCCGGCTTCGCGCCGAGCAGCCACGACGGCCGCGACCTGCTCCAGATCCTGGAGACCTACCCGCGCGACGAGCTGTTCCAGACCCCGGTCGACCAGCTCCAGGCCATCGTCACCTCCGTGCTCTACCTGCAGGAACGTCGCCGCCTGCGGCTCTACCTGCGCCAGGACGAGTACGGGCGCTACTACTCGGCGCTCGTCTACCTGCCGCGCGACCGGTTCACCACCGGCGTGCGCCTGCGCCTGATGGACATCCTGCGCGAGGAACTGGGCGGCATCAGCGTCGACTTCACCGCCTGGAACACGGAGTCGATCCTCTCCCGCATCCACTTCGTCGTCCGCGTGCCCCAGGGCACCGAGCTGCACCGCCTGACGGACAGCGACGTCGAGCGCATCGAGGGCCGCCTGGTCGAGGCCGCGCGCTCCTGGGCCGACGGCTTCCAGGAGGCGCTGATCGCCGAGTGCGGCGAGGAGCGCGCCGCCGAGCTGCTGCGCCGCTACGGCACCTCCTTCGCCGAGGGCTACAAGGCCGACCACTCGCCGCGCGCCGCCGTCGCGGACCTGATCCACCTGGAGCGGCTGGCCGCCAGCGACCGCAAGTTCGCGCTGTCGCTGTACGAGCCGGTGGGCGCCGCCCCCGGTGAGCGCCGCTTCAAGATCTTCCGTACCGGTGAGCAGGTCTCGCTCTCCGCGGTCCTGCCCGTCCTCCAGCGCCTCGGCGTCGAGGTCACCGACGAGCGCCCCTACGAGCTGCGCCGCTCGGACCGGGTCAGCGCGTGGATCTACGACTTCGGTCTGCGGATGCCCGTACCCGCCGGCAGCTCCGACACCTACCTCGGTGACGACGCCCGCGAGCGCTTCCAGGACGCCTTCGCCGCCGTCTGGCAGGGCGAGGCCGAGAACGACAACTTCAACGCCCTGGTGCTGGGCGCCGGACTGACCTGGCGGCAGGCCGTCGTCCTGCGCGCGTACGCCAAGTACATGCGCCAGGCCGGCTCCACCTTCAGCCAGGACTACATGGAGGACACCCTCCGCAACAACGTCCACACCACCCGCCTGCTGGTCTCCCTCTTCGAGGCCCGCATGTCGCCGAGCCGCCAGGCCGCCGGCAGCGAGCTCGTGGACGCCATGCTGGAGGAGCTGGACGGGGCCCTGGACCAGGTCGCCTCGCTCGACGAGGACCGCATCCTGCGCTCCTTCCTCACCCTCATCAAGGCCACCCTGCGCACCAACTTCTTCCAGCTGGACTCGCAGGGCCAGCAGCACGCCTACGTGTCGATGAAGTTCGACCCGCAGGCCATCCCGGACCTGCCGGCCCCGCGCCCGGCCTTCGAGATCTGGGTGTACTCCCCGCGCGTCGAGGGCGTGCACCTGCGCTTCGGCAAGGTCGCGCGAGGCGGCCTGCGCTGGTCCGACCGCCGCGAGGACTTCCGTACGGAGATCCTGGGCCTGGTCAAGGCGCAGATGGTCAAGAACACCGTCATCGTGCCGGTCGGCGCCAAGGGCGGCTTCGTCGCCAAGAACCTGCCGGACCCGTCGGTGGACCGCGACGCCTGGATGGCGGAGGGCATCGCCTCCTACAAGATCTTCATCTCGGCGCTGCTCGACATCACCGACAACATGGTGGCGGGCGAGGTCGTGCCGCCGCGCGCCGTGGTCCGCCACGACGAGGACGACACCTACCTCGTCGTCGCCGCCGACAAGGGCACCGCGACCTTCTCCGACATCGCCAACGGCGTGGCGGAGTCCTACGGCTTCTGGCTCGGCGACGCCTTCGCCTCCGGCGGCTCGGCGGGCTACGACCACAAGGGCATGGGCATCACCGCCCGCGGCGCGTGGGAGTCCGTGAAGCGGCACTTCCGCGAGCTGGGCCACGACACCCAGACCGAGGACTTCACCGTCGTCGGCGTCGGTGACATGTCCGGTGACGTCTTCGGCAACGGCATGCTGCTCTCGGAGCACATCCGCCTGGTCGCCGCCTTCGACCACCGGCACATCTTCATCGACCCGGCCCCGGACGCGGCCACCTCGTACGCCGAGCGCCGGCGCCTGTTCGAGCTGCCGCGCTCCTCGTGGGCGGACTACGACACCGCGCTGATCTCGGCGGGCGGCGGCATCCACCCGCGCTCGGCGAAGTCCGTCCCGGTCAACGCGCAGATCCGCGAGGCCCTGGGCATCGACGCGGGCATCACCAAGATGACCCCCGCCGACCTGATGCAGGCCATCCTCAAGGCCCCCGTCGACCTGGTGTGGAACGGCGGCATCGGTACGTACGTCAAGGCGACGGCCGAGACCCACGCCGACGTCGGCGACAAGGCCAACGACGCCATCCGCGTCAACGGCTCCGAGGTGCGCGCCCGCGTCATCGGCGAGGGCGGCAACCTGGGCCTGACCCAGCTGGGCCGCATCGAGTTCGCGCGCAGCGGTGCGGGCGGCGACGGCGGCAAGGTCAACACCGACGCCATCGACAACAGCGCGGGCGTGGACACCTCCGACCACGAGGTGAACATCAAGATCCTGCTCAACGCGGTCGTCGCGGACGGGGACATGACCGTCAAGCAGCGCAACACGCTGCTCGCGCAGATGACCGACGAGGTCGGCCACCTGGTGCTGCGCAACAACTACGCGCAGAACACCGCGCTGGCCAACGGCGCGGCGCAGGCGCCCAGCCTGCTCCACGCCCAGCAGCGCTTCATGCGCCGCCTGGAGGGCGCCGGACTGCTCAACCGCGAGCTGGAGTTCCTGCCCACCGACCGGCAGATCCGCGAACTGCTCAACAACGGCAAGGGGCTGACCCAGCCGGAGCTGGCCGTGCTCTTCGCCTACACGAAGATCACGACGGCCGACGAGCTGATCGTCACCGGGCTGCCGGACGACCCGTACCTGCGGCGCCTGCTGTTCGCGTACTTCCCGGCGGCCCTCGGCGACAGGTTCGCCGAGCAGATCGACGCGCACGCGCTGCGCCGCGAGATCATCACCACCATCCTGGTCAACGACACCGTCAACACCGGTGGTTCGACCTTCCTGCACCGCCTGCGGGAGGAGACCGGGGCCTCCACCGAGGAGATCGTGCGGGCGCAGCTCGCGGCCCGCGAGATCTTCGGCCTGGCCGATGTGTGGGACGCGGTGGAGGCGCTGGACAACAAGGTGGCCGCCGACGTCCAGACCCGGGTGCGGCTGCACTCGCGGCGGCTGGTCGAGCGCGGTACGCGCTGGCTGCTGAACAACCGGCCGCAGCCGCTCCAGATCACCGAGACCATCGCCTTCTTCGGAGAGCGGGTGGCCCAGGTGTGGGCGGAGCTGCCGAAGCTGGTGCGGGGCGCGGACCTGGACTGGTACCAGCGGGTCATGGACGAGCTGACCGGTGAGGGCGTGCCGGAGGAGCTGGCGGCGAAGGTCGCCGGATTCTCCTCGGCCTTCCCGACGCTGGACATCGTCGCGATCGCGGACCGGACGGGCGTGGACCCGCTGGGTGTGGCCGAGGTGTACTACGACCTCGCCGACCGGCTGGACATCACGCAGCTGATGGACCGGATCATCGAGCTGCCGCGCTCCGACCGCTGGCAGTCGATGGCCCGTGCGTCGATCCGCGAGGACCTGTTCGCGGCGCATGCCGCGCTGACGGCGGACGTGCTGTCGGTGGGCGACGGCGGTTCGACTCCCGAGGAGCGCTTCACGGCGTGGGAGGAGAAGAACGCGGCGATCATCGGGCGGGCGCGGACGACGCTGGAGGAGATCCGGGGGTCGGACGACTTCGACCTGGCGAATCTTTCGGTGGCGATGCGGACGATGCGGTCGTTGCTGCGCACGCACAGCTGATCGGAAGCGGTGGTGATGTGAACGGGCCGGGCCCGGGACCCCCTTGGGGTTCCGGGCCCGGCCCGTTGTGTCGGTGCGGCGCCGTTGCGGGGGCGCTGCCCCCGGGCCCCCGCGCCTCAAACGCCGGCGGGGCTGGATGGGGGCCCTGCGCCTCAGGTTTTGGCGGGGCTGGATGGGGCGCCCCCGCGTCTCAAACGCCGGCGGGGCTGGAGGTGGTCCAGGCTTCGTAGGCGCGGCAGACCTCTTCCGCCGGGCCGTCCATGCGGAGGACGCCCGATTCCAGCCAGATCGCGCGGTCGCAGGTCTCGCGGACCGTGTTGATGGCGTGGCTGACGAGGAAGACGGTGCCGGCGCGGGCGCGCAGTTCCTCGATGCGGGCCTGGCTGCGCCGCTGGAAGGCCGCGTCGCCGGTGGCCAGGGCCTCGTCGATCATCAGGACGTCGTGGTCCTTGGCGGCGGCGATGGAGAACCGCAGGCGGGCGCCCATGCCCGAGGAGTACGTCCGCATGGGCAGGGAGATGAAGTCGCCCTTCTCGTTGATGCCGGAGAAGTCGACGATGGCGCGGTAGCGCTCCTGGACCTGCTGGCGGCTCATGCCCATCGCGAGGCCGCCGAGGATGACGTTCCGCTCGCCGGTCAGGTCGTTCATCAGGGCGGCGTTCACGCCCAGCAGGGACGGCTGGCCGTGCGAGTAGACCGCGCCGCGCGCCACCGGCTGGAGGCCGGCGATGGCCTTGAGCAGGGTGGACTTGCCCGAGCCGTTGGAGCCGATCAGGCCGATGGCCTCGCCCTTGTACGCGGTGAAGCTGACGCCGCGCACGGCGTGCACCTCGGTGACGCCGGGCGCCTCGCCCCGGGAGAAGAGGCGGCTGAGGGCCGCCGTGGCGCCGCCCTTGCGGGCGCCGCCGTGGACCTTGTAGACCACGTGGACCTCGTCCGCGATGACGGTGGGGATCCGGGTCTCTGTCCGTGTCGCGGTGTCAGCCACGGCCGTACGCCTCCTCGGCCTTCCAGAAGTAGACGAACCCGCCGACGCCCGCCAGCAGCGCCCAGCCGAGGGCGATGAGCCATGCGTGGTGGGGCAGGGCGTGCGCGGGGAAGCTGTCGATCAGCGCGAAGCGCATCAGGTCGATGTAGACGGCGGCCGGGTTGACCTTGAGGGCGAGCAGCACCCAGTGCGGCAGGTGGTCCGTCTTGAGCACCTGGTCGATGGACCACATCACGCCCGAGGTGTACATCCACGTCCGCAGCACGAACGGCATCAGCTGGCTGACGTCCGGGTTCCTGCTGCCGACGCGGGCCATGACCATGGCGCAGCCGGCGGCGAAGACGGCCATCAGCAGCAGGGCGGGCAGCGCCAGCAGCCAGGCGGGGCCGGGGGTCTGGCCGAAGGCCAGCAGCAGGACGACGAGGGCGGCCATGCTGACGAGCAGCTGCTGGAAGAGCTGCATCACGGTGGAGAGCGGCAGGCTCGCGCGGGGGAAGTGCAGGGCGCGGACCAGGCCGAGGTTGCTGTGGACGGCGCGGGTGCCGGCGTTGACGGAGCTGCTGATGAAGTCCCAGACGAAGATGCCGGTGATCAGGAAGGGGACGTAGTCGGGGACGTCGCGGCTGGCCTTGAGGACGATGCCGAAGATGAAGTAGTAGACGGCCGCGTTGAGCAGCGGTGTCGCCAGGTGCCAGACCTGGCCGAGCCGGGCCGTGCTGTACGTGGCCTGCATACGGGCGGTCGCGTAGGCGGCGACGAAGTGGCGGCGGGCCCAGAGCTCCGCGACGTAGCGGGGGAGCGTGGGGCGGGCGCCGCTGAGGGTGAGGCCGTGGGCGGCGGCCAGCCGGGCGCGTTCCGCGGAGTCGGCGGGCGCGGTGGTCTGGGATGCGGTCGCGGTGGTCACAGGGTTCGGTCGCCTTCGACGGGGTCGGGGCAGGATTCAGCGACGGGACGGAACCGTATCGTCGCTACGGCGAGGCTAAGGCTCGGGGCGTCGGAACGCAACCGTTTCGTCGTGACGGGGCGCGGCTATGCTCTGTGCATGACCACCGACCCAGCCGCCGCCCCGTCCGCCCCCGCCCGCCGCGCCCCCGCCGGGGCCGCCGTCCTGCGCGAGGACGTGACGGAGGCGATCCGCGACGCGGTGCTGGCGGAACTGGCCGCGGTGGGCTTCGCCCGGATGTCCATCGAGGGCATCGCGCGCCGGGCGGGCGTCGGCAAGACGGCGGTCTACCGCCGCTGGAAGTCCAAGCTGCACCTGGTCCTCGACCTGATCGGCGCCTTCGCGGTGGACGGCCTCCCGGTCCCGGCGACGGGCTCCCTGTACGGCGACGTACGCGCCCTGCTGGAGGTCCTGTCCCACGTCCTGCGCCACCCGGTGGCCTCGGCGGTCATCCCCGACCTCCTGGTCGAGGCGGCCCGCAACCCGGAGATCGCGGACGCCGTCCGCGGCGCCCTCCTGGAGGGCCAGCTCCGCATGGCCCAGGTCATCGTCTCGGCCGCC
This sequence comes from Streptomyces sp. NPDC047014, assembly GCF_040644195.1. Lineage (NCBI taxonomy): Bacteria > Bacillati > Actinomycetota > Actinomycetes > Kitasatosporales > Streptomycetaceae > Streptomyces > Streptomyces sp. NPDC047014. The sequence continues at coordinate 8,691 of NZ_JBEYVX010000105.1, forward strand.
GCCGCCCGCGGCGAAATCCCCCCGGACACGGACCCGTCCCGCGCCCTGGACCTGGCCATCGGCCCGCTGTACTGGCGCCAGGTCGTCGTCCGCGACGACATCCACCCCACCCACCTGGACACCCTGGCCCAAGCCGTGGTCGCGGGCCTCCGCACCCCTTCCGCCTCGGCCTGACGGCCTCCGGGCGGGAGTGTCCCCGGGGGGCGTTACTTGACCGCGCCCGCCATCACCCCGGAGACGAACTGCCGCTGGAAGGCGAAGAAGACCACCAGGGGGACCACCATCGACAGGAAGGCGCCGGGCGCCAGTACGTCGATGTTGTTCCCGAACTGGCGGACCTGCTGCTGGAGGGCGACCGTCACCGGTGGATGCGTGGAGTCGGCGAAGACCAGTGCCACCAGCATGTCGTTCCACACCCACAGGAACTGGAAGATGCCCAGCGAGGCGATCGCCGGGCCGCCGAGCGGCAGCACCACCCGGGCGAACAGCCGCAGTTCGCCCGCCCCGTCGAGCCGGGCCGCCTCCAGGAGTTCGCGCGGGATCTCCGCGAAGAAGTTCCGCAGCAGGAACACGGCGAAGGGCAGCCCGAAGGCCGTGTGGAAGAGGACCACCCCGGCCGTGGTCTCGAACAGCCCCACGGAGCCGAAGAGTTCGGAGACCGGGATCAGCGCCACCTGTACGGGGACCACGAGCAGCCCCACGACGACCAGGAAGAGCCAGTCCCGGCCGGGGAACTCCAGCCACGCGAAGGCGTATCCCGCGAGCGACCCGAGGAGCAGCACCAGCAGGGTGGCGGGGACGGCGATCGCGACGGTGTTGAGGAGGGAGCCGGTGATCGTGTCGTTGGCCAGCAGCCGCTGGTAGTTGTCGGCGGTCAGCCGCGAGGGCGCGGTCAGCACCTGCCACCAGCCGCCCCGGTTGAGGTTGTCGGGGGAGAGCAGGGAGGAGATCAGCAGCCCGAGGGTGGGCAGCAGCCAGAACAGCCCGGCCAGCATCAGGAAGACCCGCACCGCCCCCGAGGCCAGGAAGCCCGCCGCCCGCCGGGCGGGGCGGCGTGGGGGACGCGGGGCCGCGCCCGCTGTCACAAGCCCTCCCGCGCCGGCCTCCGTACGCCCGCCCGCCGCGCGGCCCCGTATCGCGTCCGTACCGCTCATCGGGACCTCTCCTTCCGCAGCCGCCGGATATTCACGAGCATCACCGGCACCACCAGCACCAGCAGCAGCACCGCGATGGCACTGCCCAGCCCCGGGTCGGCATCCGTGCCGAAGGAGGTCCGGTACAGCTGGAGCGCCAGCACGTTCGCGTCGTCCTGCACCGCGCCCGGCGCGATCACGAAGACCAGGTCGAAGATCTTCATGACGTTGATGACGAGGGTGACGAACACGACCGCCAGCACCGGCGCCAGCAGCGGCACGGTGATCCGCCGGAACACCTGCCACTCGCTCGCCCCGTCCACCCGCGCCGCCTCCAGCAGCTCACGCGGTACGGCCGCCAGCCCCGCCGCGATCAGCACCATCGCGAACCCGGCCCACATCCATACGTACGCCCCGATCACCGCCGGCGTCACCAGCGACGGGCCCAGCCACTCCACCCCTCCGTACGCCTCCCGGAAGTTCGCCGCGGGCAGCCGCAGCACCGCCCCGTCGGCCTTCCCGGACAGGGTGAACGTGCCGTCGGCGCGGGCCGTCGCCGTCTCCACCACCCGCCCGTCCCGGACCGCCTCGACGCGGATCCCCGCCAGGCCCCGCTCGGTCGGGTCGACCACGTTCACCGTGCCGCCCCCGCCCCGCGTGAAGTCCTGCCAGACGGTGCCGGTGACCTTCCCCGGTACGGGCTCCGCGCGGCCCGCCGTCCGGGTCCCCTCGGGCAGCGCCTCCGGGGCCACGCCCACCAGCGGCAGCAGCACCGCGCTGCCCGCGCGGACGGGCTCACGGGTGGCGAAGGCGCCCCCGCCCGCGTCGGCCAGCGGCGAGTCCCGGCCGGGGCGGGCCTTGGGGAAGGCCGAGGACTGCGCGAAGGTGTCGTGGACCCCGACCCAGACCGCGTTCGCGACACCACGATCCGGATCGTGGTCGTAGACCAGCCGGAAGATGATGCCCGCCGCCAGCATCGAGATGGCCATCGGCATGAACACCAGCAGCTTGAACGCCGTTCCCCAGCGCACCCGTTCGGTGAGCACCGCGAAGACCAGCCCGAGGGCGGTGGCGGTCACGGGCGCGAGCACCACCCACACCGCCGTGTTCCTGAGCGCCGCGCGGATCGCGTCGTTGCCCAGGATCTCCCGGTAGTTGGCGGCGCCGACGAACGCCGAGCCGGACCGGTCGAAGAGGCTGCGGTAGAGGGAGTAGCCGATCGGGTGCACGACGAGCGCGCCGAGCAGGACCAGGGCCGGCAGGAGGAACGCCGCCGCGACCAGCCGGCGGCGCCGCGCCTCCGCCGTGACGGTGTGTGCGGCACGGGCACGGGACTCCACCGGATCAGCCCTTGTACGCCTTGGCCGCTTCCGCCTCCAGTTTCGCCTGCGTCCCCGCCACGTCCGACGGGTTCGCCAGGAAGTCCTGGAGGGCCTTCCACTCGCCCGCGCCCGGGGTGCCGCCAAAGGCCGCCGGGGCCTGGTCCGACATGTCGAAGCGGAAGTCGTCGCCCGCCGCGATCAGCGCCTTGGCGATGTCCCGCTGGATGTCGTTGGGATAGGCGGCCGGGTCCACCGCCCGGTTCGGGGACAGGAAACCGCCCGCGCGGGCCTGGATCTCCGCCGCGTCCGCCGAGGCCAGGAAGGTCAGCAGGGCCTGCGCGCCCTTCGACGGTTTCAGTGCGACGGCCACGTCACCGCCCGAGACCACCGGCGCCTTCCCGCCGACCGCCGGGAAGGGGAACACGAGCGCGTCCTCGCCCACCTTCGCCTCGGTCTGCGCGATGTTCACCGCGACGAAGTCCCCCTCGAAGACCATCGCGGCCGCGGGCCGGTCCCCGCCGGTGAAGGTCTGCGTCACCGACTTCGGGAACTCGGTGGCCAGCGCCCCGGCGCTGCCGCCCGCCAGGAAGTCCTTGCGGCCGAAGAGCTCCGCGAGCGTGGTCAGGGCCTGCCCGACGCTCTCGTCCGTCCACGGGATCTCGTGCTTCGCCAGCTGGTCGTACTTCTCCGGGCCCGCCTGCGAGAGGTAGACGTTCTCGAACCAGTCGGTGAGGGTCCAGCCGTCCGCGCCCGCGACCGAGACGGCCGGGGTGCCGGAGGCAGACAGGGTGTCGGCCGCCGCGATCAGTTCCTTCCAGGTCCCCGGCGGCTTCACCCCCGCCGCCTCGAAGGCCCGCGCGTTGTACCAGATCAGCGACTTGTTGGCGGCCTTGTAGTAGACCCCGTACTGCGTCCCGTCCACCGCGCCGAGCGCCTTCCAGCCCGGCGAGTAGTTCGCTTCGAGCTGCGCCATGGCCTCGGGGCCCACCGGCTGCGCCCACTTGTTGCCCACCGCCGACACCAGCGCGCCCACCTGCGGCAGCAGCGCCACGTCCGGCGGGGCCCCGCCCGCGATCTTGCTGCCGAGGAAGGTGACGATCGGGTCCTGGGCCGGGACGAAGGTGACCGAGGCCCCCGTCCGCTTCTCGAACTCCTTGAGGACCTTGGTGAAGTTCTCCTGCTCGGGGCCCGTCCACACGGCCGCGACCTGGAGCTTCTCGCCGGGCAGCTGGGGTAAGCGCACCGTCGGCGTGGCCGTGCCGCCCCGCGGCGGCTCCGGGTCCTTCTCCGTGCCGCCGCCGCACGCGCTGAGCGCGAGCGCGCCCGTCGCGGCCAGCGCCGCCCATCGAAGTCCCGTACGGCTCGTTCCGCGCTCGCGCATGGCTCTGCCCCCGATGCCCGTGGTGTGCCCCGTGGTGTGTCCCGGACCACAAGGTCTACGCCGACCCGCGCGCCCCCGCAATACCGCCTGCCGGGGGCCGCCCGGCCGGTTCAGGGCGCGGGCGGGAACAGCACGGGCACCGCCGAGACCAGGTGCGCGGCCCGGTCCAGGGCGCTGGCCAGCAGCGCGAGGTCGGTCGGCCCGTTGCCCAGTTCGCGTACGGGGCGGCGCGCCGGTGGGTCGCCCATCCGCTCCCACTCCACCGGGACCACAGTGGGCCTCAGGGTCGCCGTCCGCGGGATCCGGCCCGTGACCCGCCCCGCCTGGAACGGCACCGTCCGGCCGTCCGCGAAGCGCAGCGTGCCGCGGCCCGGGCCCGGCTGGTCGGGAGCCTCCAGCTCCACCCGCAGCGTGGCGAGGCGGGCCGGCCCGGAGTCGGCCGTGCGGTCGGGGCGGCGGGCGGTGCTCGCCACCAGGTGCACACCGAGCCGCGCGCCGTCGCGGGCCACCGCCTCCAGCGCCCGCACCACCGAGCCGGCGGCGGGCCGTCCCGTACTGCCCAGGCCCGGCGCGACCAGCGCGTCGAGGTCGTCCACCAGCACCACCAGGCGGGGCAGCGGGCTCGGCCCGGCCGCCTCCGTCCGCGTGGCGGCCGCGCGCAGCCGGAGGGTGCCGGTACGCACCGGCTCCGCCCGGCCCGGCGTACCGGAGGCGGCGGGGTCGAGCTCGCCGCGGTGCTCGCCGGGCGCGGGTCTGCGGGGGGCCACCAGGCGGCCGGACACCTCGCGCTGCGCGTGCCACTCCGCGAAGGGCACCCCGTCCAGCAGCTCGGCGCGCCGCTTGAGCTCCGCGCCCAGGGCCTGCGCGAACTCCCGCATGCGCAGCGGGTCGGAGGCGACCAGGTGCGCGGAGACGTGCGGCAGCTCGGTGCAGGGCAGCAGCCCGTCGCCGCGCTCGCCGCCCGCCCCGTCGAGCAGGAGCAGCCCGAGCCGGTCCGGGCGGGCGGCGGCGGACAGCGAGGCGGCCACCGAGCGCAGCAGTTCCGTACGTCCGCTCCCCGCGGGCCCCTCCACGACCAGGTGCGGGCCCTCGTGCACCAGCTCCGTGCCGACGGGCCCGCGCCGGCCGCTGCCGAGCACGATCTCCGCCAGGCCGCCCTGGCCCTGCCCCTGGTCGGTGGCGGCCGCCCAGCGGGCCATCAGGGAGGCGGGGGTGGCGCGGGCCAGCCCCAGCTCGTCCAGCAGCCGCGCGGTGGCGGGCAGGGCGGCGGCGGTGGTCCGGCCGGGCCCGGCGGAGGCGCCCTCGGTGGTGCGCAGCGGGGCCAGGGCGCGGGCGAAGCGCTCGGCCCAGGCGGCGGAGACCCCGTCGGCGACGGCGGGGCCCCCGGTGGGCACGGGCCGGCCGCCCTGGACCGCGTAGGTCCGTACGGCCGTGGCCACGTCCCCGCTGAGCAGGGCGACGGTGCCGCAGTCGCGGAAGGCGGGCAGGGCCGCGCAGGCGGTCTCGTAGGCGTCGGTGACCGGGGAGGCGGCCGTCGCGGCCGGGGCCTCGGCGAGAGCGAGCACGTGGATCCCGGCGGCGGGGCCGTGCGAGGCGAGGCGGCCGGTGAGGTCGCGGAGCGCGCCGGTGCCGGGGTCGCCGTCGAGGACGAGGAGCGTGTACGGGCCGGTGTGCGCGGCGGCGGCCTCCCGTACCCGGTCGGGCTCGGCGGTGGCCCAGTGCGCGCCGAGCGGGCCGTCGTCCAGGCGCCGGGTCAGCTCGGCGGTGCGGGCGGCGGCCTGCTCGCGGTCGTAGGCGAGCAGGAGCCGGCAGTCCTGGCCGTGCGCGGGGCGTACGTGGGGCAGCCAGCCGAGCCAGCCCCAGTCGCGCCGCCGGTCGGCAGCCGGGCGGGCCCGGTCGGCGCAGACGAGCACGATCTCCAGCTGCGCGGGCGCGTGCAGCGCGGCCAGCTGCGCGACGGCCCAGCGCGCCACCCCGGCCAGCCGGGCCCGGGGCCCCGCGATGCCGAGGGCGCCGACGGCGGCCAGGGACACCCGGCTCCCGGTGCCGAGCCCGATCTCGGGCGCGGCGGCGGAGGTACGGGACCACAGGCGCCCGGTGGGCCCCATGGCGGCCAGCAGCAGCGCGGCGGGGTCGTCGGGATGCGGCACGGCGGCGACGGCGACGGCCTCCGGCACCACCTCGGCGATGTCCTCCCCCCGCACCCACTTCCGCGCCCAGGCCCCGATCCCACGCCGCCGCCCGGCGGGGGCGGGCTCCCGGCCGGTGGCGCCCGCCGCTGAGCCGGAGCCGCCCGAGGTCGCGCCGAAGGCGCCGGTGGCCGAGCCGGCTCCGCCGGTGGCCGCGCCGGGGCCGCCCGAGGTCGCGCCGGGGGCGCCCGCTCCCGCGCCGAAGGCGCCCGAGGCCGATCCGTAGGTGCCCGCTGCCGAGCCGGAGCCACCCGCTGCCGCGCCGAAGGCGCCTGGGGCCGAACCGGCTCCGCCGGTGGCCGACCCGGGCGAACCCGCAGCCGCGCCGAAAGCGTCACGGGCCGCGCCGGGATCGCCCGCGGCCGCGCCGAAGGCGCCCGAGGCCGAACCGGCTCCGCCGGTGGACGCGCGGGGGGCGCCGGGGGCCTGGCCGTGGGCGCCTGCGCCCGAGTCGGCTCTGCCCGAGGTAGATCCGTAGGCACCTGCTGCCGACCCGGAGCCACCCGCCCCCGCGCCGGGGCGGCCGGTGGCCGACCCGGGCGAGCCCGCCGCCGCGCCGAAGGCGCCCGGGGCTGATCCGGGTCCGCCCGTGGCCGCGCGCGGGCCACCCAGGGGCGATCCATGGGTGCCTGCGACCGCGCCGGGACCGCCCGAGGCCGATCCGGGTGCGCCGGGCGCCTGGCTGTGGGCGCCTGCGCCCGAGTCGGCTCTGCCCGAGGTAGATCCGTAGGCACCCGCCGCCGCGCCCAAGGAGCCCGCCGCCGGTCCGGCCCCGCCCGGTGAGGACTGCGCGGGGACGCCCGGGGTTCCGGGTCCGCCCGGGGTCGGGCCGGGGGCGCCCGGCGTGGTCCCCGGGCACGGAAGGGCGAGGTGGCCCTCCAGGTCCGGGGTCACCGGGAGGGGGGACGGGCCCGGCGGGGAGAGGCGGAGGGTGGACTCGCCCACCTGGAGCAGCGCGCCCGGCGGCAGAGCCACCGGCTGGCGTCCCACCGGGGAGCCGTCCAGGGTGGTGCCGTTCGTCGAGTCGAGGTCGGCCACCGCGATCCGGCCGTCGTGGATGACCGTCACCGCGCAGTGCAGCCGCGAGACATCGGGGTCGTCCAGCGGGACGTCGGCCCCCGAGGAGCGGCCCACCGTGATCTGCCCGCCGTGCAGCAGGTGCACCCCGCCCGCGTCCGGCCCGGCGACGACATGCAGCTGGGGCGCGCCCATGCCGTCCTCGGGCAGGACGTCCGGCAGCGGCGCGCCGAGCGCCAGCACGGCCCCGTCCACGAGCGGCGGCTCGCCCAGCACCCGCCGCTGGAGGTCGAGCCGTTCGGAGCCCGCGTACAGCACGACCGTGCCGCCGGTGTCGGGGCCGCCCACGGTCGCCGCGAGCCCCGAGGCGACCGCGGCGAGCGGGGTGCCGGCGGGCGCGGTGACGAGTACGTCACAGCTCGCGGGCGCGGCCGTGTTCTGGTGGCCGCTGCGCGGCCCGAGGACGGTCAGCCGGATCTGCATCGCCGTCAGCGGTCCCTTCTGCGCGAGGCGCGGTGCGCGGTGCGTACGCCCGGCGCGAGGTGTCCCGGCATGCCCGCCCGACCGCCCCCCGCCCGGCACGGACGCGTCGCGTCCGGTCAGGTCTGCCCGGAAGGCGGGGCTCCCGTCCCGTGCCGTCCGTACGGGTGCATCCTCGCACCTGTCGCGGACAACACGCCCGGGGCCCGCCAATAAATGATCTTGATCGGGGGCGGGCCGGGCAAGCTCCCGGCCGAATACCGACCCCCGCCCGGGGAAAGAAGGGGAAAAACGCCTCCGGCATACCCCCCGAGCGTCACCCTCCGTACATATGTGCGGCAACCAACCCCCGCAGGGCGGCGTCTTCCCCAGGGACACCCCCTAGAGTGGGCCGGAAAAACCAGTCATTCGGATCGACACAGCAGACGACAGCAGGGGAGCGCGAGACGTGCGGCCAGTCGGCAGCAAATACCTGCTCGAGGAGCCGCTCGGGCGCGGCGCCACGGGCACTGTCTGGCGTGCCCGCCAGAGGGAGGCCGCCGGTGCCGAGGCGGCCGTCGCGGGACAGCCCGGCGAGACCCTGGCCATCAAGGTCCTCAAGGAGGAGCTGGCCCAGGACCCGGACATCGTCATGCGCTTCCTGCGGGAGCGCTCGGTCCTGCTGCGGCTGACCCACCCGAACATCGTGCGCACCCGCGACCTCGTCGTCGAGGGGGACCTCCTCGCCCTGGTCATGGACCTGATCGAGGGCCCGGACCTGCACCGCTACCTGCGCGAGAACGGCCCCTTCACGCCCGTCGCCGCGAGCCTGCTGACCGCCCAGATCGCGGACGCGCTCGCCGCCAGCCACGCCGACGGCGTCGTGCACCGCGACCTCAAGCCGGCCAACGTGCTGCTCGACGAGCGCGGCGGCCAGATGAAGCCGATGCTCACCGACTTCGGCATCGCCCGCCTCGCCGACTCCCCGGGCCTGACCCGCACCCACGAGTTCGTCGGCACCCCCGCCTACGTCGCCCCCGAATCCGCCGAGGGCCGCCCGCAGACCTCCGCCGTCGACATCTACGGCGCCGGCATCCTGCTGTACGAACTCCTCACCGGCCGGCCCCCCTTCGCCGGCGGCACCGCGCTCGAAGTGCTCCACCGCCACCTCAGCGAGGAGCCGCAGCGCCCCTCGACCATGCCCGAACCGCTGTGGACGGTCGTCGAGCGCTGCCTGCGCAAGGAGCCGGACGAGCGCCCCAGCGCGCAGAGCCTGGCCCGCGCCCTGCGCGTGGTCGCCGCCGGTATCGGCGTGCACTCCACCCCCGTCGAGGTCGAGGCGGCGCTCGGCGTGGGCGCCCTGCTCGCGCCCGACCCCTCCCCGGCCCCGGTCCCCGAGACGCCGGGCGGCGCCGCCGACCCGACGCAGGTGCTGCCCGCCGGGGCCGGCTCCCCGGCCGGCGGCTACGACGCCAACGCCATGACCAGCGTGCTGCCGCCCGTGGGCGCAGCCGACGCCACCTCGGTGCTGCCCAGCACCGGCGGGCCCGGCGCCGACCCGACCTCGCTGATGCCGCCGGTGCAGCAGCCCGACGCGGCGCACCCGTGGCAGTCGCAGATGCGGGCCGCCCGCGACCGCAACGAGCAGACGCAGATCCAGTACCTCGACCCCGAGGACGACCCGCTGCGCCGCCGCCCGCAGCGGCAGGCGCCCCCGCCGCCGCAGCACCGGCCCCAGCAGCAGCCGCCGCAGTACCGGCAGCCCCCGCAGCAGCAGTACCAGCAGCCGCAGCAGCCCCCGTACCGGCCGCAGCAGCCGCCCCAGCAGCAGTACGCCCCGCCGCCGCCCCCGCCGCAGCACTACCAGCCGCAGCAGCAGCGCCAGCCCCAGCCGTACCAGCAGCAGGCCGCGCCGCAGCAGCAGCCGCAGTACCACCCGCCGCAGCAGCCCCAGCAGGCTCCGCCGCAGCCGCCGGCCCCCCGGCAGCCCCGCGAACCGCGCGAGCCGCGCCGCCGCAGCGCCAACCCGGTGCGGATCCCCGGCCTCGGCTGCCTCAAGGGCTGCCTGGTGATGATCCTGCTGCTCTTCGTGGGCGGCTGGCTGATCTGGGAGCTGACCCCGCTCCAGGAGTGGGTCGGCACCGGCAAGGGCTGGTGGGACCAGGTGTGGTCCTGGGGCTCCGGCATCGTGGACTGGGTCAGCTCGGTGGGCGACAGCGCGGGCTCGACCAGCCCGTGAGGTGGCTCCCGTAGCGCCGACTTCGTGGATTTGTCGACATCCGGGGCGTGATTTCGCCCGGAGAAGTGAAGGTCGCCGGAAATCGGGCCCCCTGCTGGCCTCCGCGGCCCCGTCGGCCGCGTAGCTTTGGTGCGTACGCCAGCCGCTGAGGGAGCAGTCGTGGCACGGAAGATCGGCAGCCGGTACACCGCGCACCAGATCCTGGGACGAGGCAGCGCGGGCACGGTGTGGCTGGGCGAGGGGCCGGACGGGCCCGTCGCCGTCAAACTCCTGCGCGAGGACCTGGCGTCCGACCAGGAACTGGTCGGACGGTTCGTCCAGGAGCGCAGCGCGCTGCTCGGCCTGGAGCATCCGCATGTGGTCTCCGTCCGCGACCTGGTCGTGGACGGCAACGACCTGGCCCTGGTCATGGACCTCGTCCGCGGTACGGACCTGCGCACGCGGCTCGACCGCGAGCGCAGGCTGGCCCCCGAGGCGGCCGTGGCGATCGTCGCGGACGTGGCCGACGCGCTGGCCGCGGCGCACGCGGCGGGGGTGGTCCACCGCGACGTCAAGCCGGAGAACGTCCTGCTGGACATGCAGGGCCCGCTGGGGCCGGGCGGCGCCCATCCGGCGCTGCTGACCGACTTCGGCGTGGCCAAGCTGATCGACTCGCCGCGGCGGGCGGCGGCCGGGCGGTCCTCCGGCCCCACCACGCGGATCATCGGCACGCCGGACTATCTGGCGCCGGAGATCGTGGAGGGGCTGCCCCCGCGGGCGGCGGTGGACATCTACGCGCTGGCGACCGTCCTGTACGAGCTGCTGGCCGGCTTCACCCCCTTCGGCGGTGGCCACCCCGGGGCGGTGCTGCGGAGGCATGTCACCGAGACGGTGGTCCCGCTGCCGGGGATCCCCGAGGAGCTGTGGCAGCTGATCGTGCAGTGCCTGGCCAAGGCGCCGGCCTCGCGGCTGCGGGCCTCGGAGCTGTCGGTGCGGCTGCGGGACCTGCTGCCGATGCTGGCGGGGATACCGCCGCTGGACGTGGACGAGCCGGACGACGCGGAGCAGGCGGAGCCGGAGCCGTCGGAGGAGCCGGCCGCGGACCCGGTCCGGCGGCGGGGCGTGGTCCCGCTGGTGCCGGGGTCCGCGACGGACTCGAACCGGGACACCCATACCTCGATGCGGGTGCCGGGTCCGGAGGAGCTGGCGGGCGGCGCGCTGGGCACGGCCCGCGTCCCCCGCCCGGCGGGCGGCCACCGCCCGGGCTCCGCCCGGCACCGCGCGGAGGCGGTCCGCAAGCGGCGGCTGGCCCTCTCGGCGGGCGCGGTCGCCCTGACGGCGGCCATCGCCCTGGGCACGTGGTCCGCCCTCTCGGACGACCCCCCGTCCCCCCAACAGGACAACAAACGCTCCAGCACCCAGCGCGGCGGGGTGGTGGGGCGGTGAGTCTGGAGCGGATCAATCCGGGGGAGCTGTCCCCGCCGGCCGGGTTCTCGCACGCGGTGACGGC